>JAUZQH010000206.1 GCA_030951065.1 Mariprofundus sp.
TCGTCTAACGGCAGGACAACGGACTCTGACTCCGTCAATCAAGGTTCGAATCCTTGTCCCCCAGCCAGACAACAAAAAAAGGCCTCTTGTAGGCCTTTTTTTGTTGTCTGATCGGAGCCGATAGTGAGTTCCTCCGGTTCGGCAATCCGGCAGGATAGCTGGATTGAACGTCGCTTTAGCGACGGCCCGAAGGGCGGAGGGCATGGATGCCCGGAGTAATCCTTATCCCCACATTATTACTATCCCATATAACTCCGGCATCCCGCCCCCAGCCTGAGTATTTCAACCACGGTGCTTCATCAACATGAAAAATATTTAACCCGTGATTCACCCTTTACTCAGATGTCTCGGCTAATGTTCGCGATGTCTGGCGCTATTCCTCCCTCCCCTCCCTAGTGTTTCGCGCCAGATATGAGGCCCCGGCATCTGCCGGGGCCTTTCTCTTTCGAGCCAGGCAACGCTCTTTGATTTGCCCGCCAAGACCCTCTCAACCCTGTGCCAGCACCTGATCTCTCATTCTCTTCAAACTGGCCTGAAGCTCTTTCTCTTCATCGCTTTCAGCCCTGACCGCAGGCACATGCCGGATTTTTCGATATGCATCGATGGCGGCAAAAACGAACACTGCATCCATGATGCATTGGTCATCCTCGCCGGAAATCACTTCGACAAAAACCCACAAACTGCTATGCCCGGTGAGCCCGACTCTGGCCCGAAAAACAAGGTTGTCGCCTTGCTGTACGGCACGATGGAAGCGCGCCTGATGAACAGCCCGGGTAAGGCAGCCGTGATTATCATGCTTACAGGCCGAGACGTAGCCCACCTCGTCACACAACGTCAGCAATCTGCCACCATGCATAACACCATATTGGTTCAGGTCAGAAGCGACCACTTTGTAGGCATGAGAAAATTCGGAGTGTTGAATTGTTGCATGAGCCATCTGGATATTATATCCACAGGACAGAAAACAGCCAGCCGGTATTGATACACTTTGAACGCACAGGCCGTTTACATCTCAGACAAGCGACTTTTTAGTCATCGAACTGCCCAACATCTACTGCTACACTCCGGCGTGATGTATCATTTATTGTGCAAGTGGCGTAATTCTTTTCTGATTCTGGCAGGGATACTTTTTGTTGCCCAACCAGTCGTTTATGCAGACGAATCCGGCAGCCTGAAAATCCACCTGGACCACAAAGTTATTTATTGCACAGCGCGGATCACTGTAGCAGACAACACTTTTTCACTTGCCATGCAAGACGGCATTACGGTGACAACACAATGGCATATTCAGGTGGGGAAAGTACGCGACTACTGGCTGAATGAAGAAATTGCCGACATCACCGTCATTCGTCGCGCAAAACCGGATTTATTAACCCGGAGCTGGCTGCTGACCGATACATCAAGTGGTATTTCCCAACGTGTTTATAACATCGGGGATGCAATCCGTTTTCTTTCCAATCTGGAAAATTTTCCTCTACTGGATCGAAGTCTTCTACTGACCAACACGCTGTACAGTGTTTCGGTTGACATCAAAGTCCATGCAGGTGAAGTGAACACGGCCTGGTGGGCTAACTTGTGGAAACCTGCGGCGGCGTCCATGCAACAGGACTTTTCACTGCCGTGAGCCGGATTAACATCATGCGACTGATACCATTATTCATGGCATTGATGCTGTTAACGGTCACCGTGTTACTATGGCCTTCACAGGACGATGGTGGCAGCCCTCTGGCATGGGTCAACGTTGCGATTATGCTGGGGCTGTCCCTGCTGTTAATCCAGTATGGGATACGACTGTTGCGTGAGCATTCCGAGCCACGACCGGGGTCGCGGCTACGGGCCAAGCTGGTGATTGCCATGATTGCCATGTTACTGGTACCCGCTATGGTCATTCAGATGGCTGCCAGTCAAATGGTTGAGCGCGGCATGGATGTCTGGTTCGATGTTCGTGTAGACACATTGCTGGATCGGGCACTGAATCTGGCTCAAGGATTTTATGAACGCGTCGAGAAAAACATGAAACGTAATCTGCTGGATTACATCAGTGATGGCGTCCTGATCGCTGCCGTGAGTGGCAATATGGATTATCGTTCTACCAATGCCTATTTGAATGAAATCAGACAAACGGAAGGCTGGCAGAAGGTTGAATTATTCGATATCAATGAAAGGCAGATCGGCGCTGTTCAGACGGGTGAACTGAGCACACTGCAAATGACATCTCTGAATGAAACTGCCCGTCTGTCGATGCATCTGGGCAGAGTAGTAACCGAACTTGTAACCCGGGATGACGGCGAAGTAGCAGTAGGTTATGCACCGCTTATCGGGCCAACATCAGTAATTGGCCTGCTTCGAGTGGAAACCCAATTGCCCGCAGGTGTCATCCAGAATGCCCGGGCAGTTGAGACAGACTATCGCAGCTATCGCCAGCTTGAACACAATCGACAAAAAATTAGTACTACATTTACACATGTTATGCTGTTTATGACATTGGTGGTTGTACTGTTGGCAGGTCTGGTGGCGCTATTGTTTGCCCGTCGTTTGACATCACCTATTGGCGATCTGGCCAACGCCTTGCGCCGTGTGACAGAAGGCGATCTGGATGTGGTTGTTTCCGAGTCACCTCAGGATGAGCTGGGTTCGCTCGCCCATTCATTCAATAAAATGGCAACCCGGCTGAAACAAAATGTCGCGGCCATTGAGCAGGCACAGAAAGACCTGACCAAAGCACTGGACAACAGCCGCCAGCGACAATATGTACTGGAATCTCTTCTGGCTAATTTGCATACCGGAGTGGTACTTGTTGATGGGGATGGACGGGTCCGCCTGCTCAATCAGGCTGTACGCGATATCCTGCATCTGCCTAACAACTGGATACCAAGTGCCGATATTCTGCAGGTAAGTCATGGCAATCTGCGTGATATTGGTGATTTTTATGATGAATTACGTCACCAGAAGGAAGAATTGCTGCAACGTGAATTTGATGTCGCCCTGCCGGAAGGCAAAATATTACATGTGCTCGCACGTGGTGCTCGTCTGAGTGCCAGTGGTACAAAATTTTCAGGTTACCTGCTGGTCATTGATGATATCTCAGACCTGGCGGAAGCTGAACGCGCCAAGGCATGGGCCGAAGTGGCGCAGCGCCTGGCTCATGAAATCAAGAACCCGTTAACACCCATCAAGTTGTCTACTGAACGCTTGCAACGGCGCTTCCGAACACAGGTTGACAATACGGAGGTATTTGATGTCTGTACCAAAGCGATCATCGATCAGGTCGAACGCCTGCAGCGCTTGATTGCCGACTTTTCCACGCTGGCGCGCATGCCACAGCCCAAAATCCGGGAAATCCTGGTCAATACGCTATTGCAGGATATGAATGAGCTGTTTCATAGCTATCAACGTGTCCGTGTCAAAATGGAGGATGGCCAAAGCGACAGCATATGCCAGTGTGACCCTGACCAGATACGACAGGTTCTGATCAACCTGATGGATAATGCTATAGCAGCAACCGACGATGGCGAACACCATACTGTTCGACTGTATGCAGAGCTTACAGATGAATTTGTGGCATGGCATGTTGAAGATGATGGAGATGGCATAACTGAAGAAGCTGCATCCAAACTGTTTGAAGCTTATTATTCGACCAAAGTTAATGGATCAGGGTTAGGGCTGGCCATTGCTAAACGCATTGCCGAGGATCATGGTGGAGAATTGAAACTGGTTTCGAGAACCGGGCCCACCCACTTCTGCCTGAAACTCCCCAGACATATGCCACACAAGGAGGGTTCATGACTGCACGCATCATGATTGTGGATGATGAACAGCCCATCCGGGATTCCCTGCAGGGACTGTTTGAAGATGAAGAATATCTTGTTGTTTGTGCTGCTTCAGGCGAAGAAGCCATTGCCCGCCTGCGCAAGCAACCGGTAGATTGCATCCTGCTTGATATCTGGATGCCGGGTATTGATGGACTGGAAACCCTGAGTCGCATTCACCAGATGGATGCCAATTTGCCTGTGATTATGATGAGTGGTCATGCCACCATTGATACAGCCGTCAGGGCTACCCGACAGGGAGCATTCGATTTTGTCGAAAAACCGGTCAGTTTTGACCGTCTCATGATCCTTGCCCGCAATGCGGTACAAAAACGGCAACTGGAGCAGGAAAACCGGGATCTGAAACGCCAGGAGCTTAGCCACCGCAGCCAGCAGGAACTGATAGGTAACAGCAAAGTGATTCGTGAAGTCATTAGCCTGATCAATCGTGTTGCCCTTTCTGACTCTCCCGTACTGATTCTCGGAGAGCATGGCACAGGCAAGGCCGTCGCTGCCCGTATGCTGCACGCTGCATCAAAGCGCAGGGGCAATCCGTTTATTGAGGTCAATACAGCCAGCATACCGGCTGGACGAATGGACTCTGAACTGTTCGGGCATGAAAAAGGTGCATTTACCGGGGCCTTACACGCCCAACGAGGTCTCTTTGAAGCAGCCCATCAAGGCGTGCTGTTTTTTGATGAGGTAACCGAATTAAGCCTGGCAGCACAAGCCAAGGTTCTACATGTTTTACAACAACGCACCGTCCAGCGACTGGGCAGCCCCGCTCCAACGCCCTGTAACATTCGCCTGATTGCTGCCAGTTCCCGTGATCTGGAGCTGGCACTGCGGGAAGAAAAGCTCCGGGAAGATTTCTATTATCGTCTGAATATAGTATCCATACATATGCCATCGCTCAGAGACCGACTGGATGATCTGGCTCTGCTTATTGAGTCACTGGCCGATGAACAGGCCAAGGAGCTGGGTGGCGATGCCGTGCATTTTGATCCGGATGTAATATCAAGACTTAAATCCTATGCATGGCCAGGCAATGTGCGTGAACTGCGTAATTATATTGAACGTTGCCACATTCTCATGCCCGGCGAACGAATGACTGTTTCAAATATGTTACCGCCGGATCAATCTTCCATTCAACAGCCTTCCAGCCAACACGCTTCAATACACCCCGTGGATACAGGCCATACTGATACAGACAACTTTCATGATGCGCGAGAGGCATTCGAGCGCTCCTTTCTGCTTCAGCATCTAAATGAGCATGAATGGAATATCAGCCGCACGGCAGCTCAAATCGGTATGGAGCGCAGCCAGTTGCATCGAAAAATAAAATCCTTCGGCCTCGTGCAGCATGAACAGGAGTCCTCATGAATGTGGTAATATTGGGAGCAGGGGAAGTCGGTTACCATATTGCCAGCCGACTTGCCACAGAAGGCAATAATGTTTCTGTCGTTGACCAGGATGCTGACCGGCTACAGGTCATTGCCGAAGCTATGGATGTAAAAACAGTTTGTGGTAAGGCATCCTACCCCAGCATCCTGGAACAGGCCGGAGCAAAAAATGCCGACCTGTTGATTGCCGTCACCACCAATGATGAAATCAATATGCTGGCCTGTCAGGTGGCACATTCACTGTTCAAGGTGCCGACCAAGGTAGCACGCGTACGTGAAACCGATTATGTCAGCCGTAAGGGTTTAATCGGGCGCGATGAGTTACCAATTGATGTCATTATTTCCCCGGAAGCGGAAGCTGCCAAGGTAGTGATGGGGCGATTGAATGTCTCCAGTGCATTGGATGCACGGGAGTTCTTCGGTGGCAAATTACAGTTGGTGGAATTCATCGTGCGCCCGAAGAGCATTCTGGCCGGATTATCACTAAAGGAATTCCCGGATGTCATGGGGGAACTGCCTGTTTATGTTGTCGCCCACGAACACAATGGATGCTGGCGCGTACCCAAAGGCAATACCGTACTGTTGGCCGGTGATAGTATTTATGTCGCCGTAGCATGCCAACAGCTCGACACATTAATGCATATTCTCGATTTTACTTATCATTCTCCAAGAGGGCGCAATGTACTGATGGTCGGGGGTGGACACATCGGTTTCATTGTCGCCAAAGAACTGGAAAAAGCCGGCGCATTGGTCAAGCTGATCGAACACAATGAGAAACGGGCGGAGTGGCTGTCCGAACAGTTCAACAATGTAGTCATCATTCAAGGTAATGCGCTGGATCAGAAGCTTCTGGAAGAGGAAAACATCGACAAAATGGAAGATTTCCTGGCCATGACCAATGATGATGAAACCAACATCCTCAGCAGTCTGATTGCCAAACGCTATGGTGTGCCGCATGTAGTCACTCTGGTCAATCGCTCGATCTACAATCAGGTAGTACGCCAGATCGGCCTGGATGTTACCGTCTCCCCGCGTTTGTCGACAGTTGCTTCCATTCTGGGCTTTGTACGCAAGGGAAGGATTCACGGCATGGCCTCTCTGGCTGATGGCAGCATGGAGGTTCTGGAAGCTGAAGCACTGGAAACCAGCACCATCCTGAACACCCCCTTGAATAAGTTGGCACTTCCGGAAGACACTGTCATCGGGGCCATCCTGCGTAATGGCGATATTATCGTACCGAACGGCTCCGTTCAGGTTGAAACACATGATCATGTACTGATTGTGACAACCAGCGCCTCAGTTGCTGCTGTTGAAAGGCTGTTCGAAGTACATCTGGAATTCTTTTAACGCATGCACCCTAAAGGTGTAATCTGGACAATAGGTACGCTGGTGACTCTTTATGGCGGATGCATGATGATTCCGGCGCTGGTTGCAATGTATTACAACGCAGGACATACCGCTGAGTTTCTGGAAGCTGGTGCTATTGTTATTCTACTCGGCATTGGCATGATCCGCTTCGGTGGCAAAGCGCCTGAACGGTTGAGCCACCGCGACGGTTTCCTGATTGTTGCACTGGCATGGCTCATGCTGGCTTTGATCGGTGCTGTTCCTTTCTGGACCACCGGTACCCTGCCCTCAATTGTTGATGCCATGTTTGAATCCACTTCAGGATTGACAACAACAGGTGCAACTGTGCTTGCCGGACTGGATCAACTACCGCGCTCAATATTATTCTGGCGTTCAATGCAAGAGTGGCTGGGGGGCATGGGGATTATTGTGCTGGCGGTTGCAGTCATGCCGTTGTTAGGCGTAGGAGGCATGCAGCTCTTCAGAGCAGAAACGCCGGGCCCCGTTAAAGACAAGCTCACTGCCCGGGTCACTGAAACAGCCAAGCTGCTATGGTATCTCTATCTGGGCATGACTGTGGTGTGTGCACTGGCTTACTGGCTGGCCGGCATGACACCTTTTGATGCCATTAACCATGCCATGTGCACGGTCGCGATTGGTGGCTTTTCCACACATGACGCCAGTTTCGGCTTTTATCAGGGTACATTACTACAACTGGTGGCAATATGCTTCATGATCCTGGCCGGCATCAATTTCACCCTGCATTTTTCTGCAGCGCTGAAAGGGTTTTCCCTGCGCGCTTATTTCCTTGATGAGGAATTCAGAGTCTATATCGGCTGGCTCTGTGTCCTGCTTGCATGCATCAGCCTGATCGTTACTGCAACAGGTCAGGATACAGCAATTCACGTGATGTTTAACGTAATCTCCATAGCGACCACGACCGGCTTTGCCGTCAGTGATTACAGTCTCTGGGCGCCTGGTGCCACCATGTTGCTGGTGATGACCATGTTTGTCGGTGCCTGCGCCGGTTCAACCGGTGGCGGCATGAAAGTCGTGCGCATTATGTTGTTGTTTCGTCAAGGTAACCGTGAAATCCGGCGCCTTGTACATCCACATGGTATTATTCATGTAAAAATGGGAAATCAGCGCATCTCATCAAATGTGACAGAAGCGTTATGGGGCTTCGCCATATTGTTCATCGTCTGTTATGTTATTATCGCCATACTGCTGGCTTTCACAGGCGTTGATATGGTTACATCATTCACTGCCGCTGCCGCCTGTATCACCAACACAGGTCCCGGCTTCGGTCAGGTTGGCCCGGCTGATAATTACGAATCATTGCCCGATATGGCCAAATCGGTATTAATCTTCGGCATGATCCTCGGACGGTTGGAAATTTATACCTTCTTCGTACTGCTGGTGCCCGAGTTCTGGCGAAATTAGGCTCTGTTCATTCGGATCATCCACAGCATATCTGATGCCAATAAAATCAGTTAAAACACCGGGAGAGATGCTTGGTAAATTTAAATCAACGACGGATAACACCGAATGGGCCTGTTTTTTTTGAACCAGGCAGGGATGGCACCCGTCCGAAAAACCATACAGGCACATGATTTATCCATGTTAAATAAGCCATGAAAATCAGGGGCGTTGTATGGACGCTGGCCATGCTGTCCGTGCTATTCGGAAGTGGTATGGCTGTCACTGCCGGGGTCTCCATATGGTACCAGTCCGAACATGCCATGCAATTTGCCGCCTGCGGCGGAATTGTGATGTTAACCGGTATGATTGTGACCTTCGTATCAGGGCCCGCGCCATCGGACCTCGGTCATCGTGATGGATTTTTAATTGTAACGCTGGCCTGGATATTATTATCCCTTCTCGGTGCATTGCCATTCTGGACAATGGGTATATGCACTTCTTTTGTAGACGGGGTGTTTGAATCAGTATCCGGCCTGACCACCACGGGTTCGACTATTCTTTCCGGCCTGGATCACATGCCCCACGCCATCCTGTTCTGGCGTTCCATGCTCCAATGGCTGGGAGGGGTCGGTATTATTGTACTGGTTGTTGCCGTGATGCCGTTCCTGGGAACAGGCGGCATGCAGCTGTTACGCGCCGAAGTCCCCGGCCCGGTGAAGGATAAACTGACCACACGTGTTTCCGAAACAGCCAAAGTATTGTGGGCTCTTTATCTGGGCATGACAGTATTGTGTACGCTGGCCTATAAGTGGGGAGGAATGGACTGGTTTGATGCTGTTAATCATGCCATGTGCACGGTCTCTACAGGTGGTTTCTCTACACACGATGCCAGCTTCGGATATTATGGATACCCGAGCCTTCATATTATAGCGGTCTTTTTCATGTTCATATCAGGTGTGAATTTCGCCTTGCATTTCGCCGCCATGCGGCGCGGCCTTTCCCTTAGGCTGTATCTGGCCGATGATGAGTTCAGATTCTATCTGGGCGGGTTAACTCTTCTGGTTCTTTTCATCGGACTACTGGTCGTACCCGTATCTGATGCCAACACCTGGGATGAAGTATTATTCAGCGTGGTCTCCGTCGCTACCACCACGGGGTTCGCTATCGGCGACTATAGCACATGGCCACCCGGTCCGATTCTGATTCTGCTGTTGATCATGCTGGTCGGGGCATGTGCGGGATCCACCTCCGGAGGATTAAAAGCGATCCGGTTATTATTGTTTTTTCGCCATGCCCGCCGTGAATTGCAGCATCTGATCCATCCACACGCGATCATGCATGTAAAAATCGGAACCCGCCCTCTGGAACCAGGTCTGGCACAGTCGATATGGGGCTTTGCGGTTCTTTATCTGATGAGTTTTTTCGTGATTGCCATCCTCGTGGCCCTAAGCGGCGTGGATCTTATT
>JAUZQH010000207.1 GCA_030951065.1 Mariprofundus sp.
CATTAAATTTCTCCCTTGAAAGGCTCACTTGGTAATAGCATGACTTGATTTTCCACCTATTAATCCACTTTATGCGCCTATATTTTCCTTGATAGTGGATATTAAGGCACAAACAAGGAATTGTATCTTGCTTATCTGGACATCATACAAACTTTTGCAGAAATAGTTCCCACTGTCTATTCATGCCCGATTCCCACCGTTCAGGCTTAAGATGCTATAACCATAAAAACTTGAGAAGTGTGGATGTTTCGAATATCAATTTGGCAAAATAGCTCTCAATTATCCAAAGTCATACTCCCGGGCATGGATTGACCCACAGGCTGCTGATAGTGTGCTGGCATGGGTGATCTGGAAGAAAAACTGAACGAACTCAGAGTTGCTATCGATGCCGTCGATGATGAATTGCTGGAATTGATCCGCAAGCGTGCACAACTGGCATCGCAGGTCGGCGAGCACAAGCAGGATCGTGGCAATGCACCGTTTTATGTACCCAGTCGGGAAGCCTCGATTATTCGCCGTGTGCTGGCCCGCAACGCCGAAGCGGCAGACAACGAACACCAGACCAAGATTCCCGATGAAGCCATTCATGGTATCTATCGTGAAATTATCGGTGCCTGTCTGGCGCTGGAGCATCCGATGACAGTGGCCTATCTCGGCCCGGAAGGAACCTTCAGCCATACGGCTGCCACCCGTCAGTTCGGGGCAACACCGAAATATCTGGCCTGCGGTTCACTGGAAATGGTATTTGATGAAGTGGAATCCGGCCGTGCCACCTATGGTGTGGTGCCGGTGGAAAATGCATTCGAAGGTGCAGTCACACCGACACTGGATCTGTTCGCCGATATGGAGCGCGATATTTTCATCTGCGCCGAGATACAGTTATCCATTCACCATCACCTGTTCACCTATGCGGAAAACCTCGATGATATTGAGGTGGTGATTTCGCATCCGCAACCGCTGGGACAATGTCGCAACTGGCTGGCTACACATCTACCCGGTGCACAGCTGATGGAAGCTTCTTCAACCATTCGTGCCGCCCAGATTGTGGACGAAGCAAAAGATGCCGATAACGGCGCACTGGACTGGGAAAAATGTGCGGTGGTCGGGCCATATTCGATTGTAGATCAGTCGGAGTTACCGCTGGTGAAACGCAATATTGAAGATTTTCACGATAACACCACCCGATTCTTTGTGATTGGACAACATGATTCACCGGCTTCGGGCGAAGATAAAACATCGCTGGTCATGTCAATCAGGGATGAACCGGGAGCATTGCATAAGCTGATTGCATCCTTTGCCGGACGTAATATCGGCCTGACACGTATCGAATCGAGACCATCGAAGAAAAAACTGTGGGAATATGTCTTTTTTGCCGATGTACAGGGGCACCGGGACGATACCGATGTAGCAGAAGCCATTGCCGAGATTCAGTCCAAACCAGGCGGTTTCATCAAGGTGCTGGGTTCATATCCCGTTTCCAAACCATTATAAACAAGCGTCACCACGAAGAACACAGAGAGTACGAAGGAATTGGAATTTGATAGGTTGTCAAAGAAAGTAATTGGATGTGCTATTGAGGTTCATCGTAACCTTGGGCCGGGACTACTCGAGTCAGCCTACGAAAAATGTCTGGCTTATGAACTTGAATATGTGAGTACCGGGCTACTAATAAATTTCAACGTACAGATATTAAAGGACGGACTGAAACGTGTGGTTTTATAGAAAATTGTTTATAACAATAAAACTTTGTGCTCTTCGTGTCCTTCGTGGTAAAAATGATGGATATTGATTGGTTGGCACGGGCAGTGCCGCAAACATCCGCATTGCACCCTTATATTCCGGGCAAACCGGTGGAAACCCTGCTGCGGGAAAAGGGCCTGGATCACGCTGTCAAACTGGCATCCAATGAAAACCCCTATGGACCATCTCCGAAAGCGATCGCTGCCATTAAAAAGGCCGCGACAGAAGTACATCGTTATCCGGATGGCGATGCCACCCTGTTGAAAACGTCACTGGCCGCTTTCCATGCTGTTGCTACAGACCAGATATTGATCGGCAACGGCTCCAATGAAGTGCTGGAATTACTGATCCGCACTTTTGCCGGACCCGGAGATGAAGTTGTTTATGCCCGGCGCGGATTTATTGTGTATGCCCTGGCGACACAAGCCGCCGGTGCAACCTGCATTGCAGTGCCGGAATCCGATGGACTGACACATGATCTGGATGCCATGGCCGCAGCAGTCACAGATCACACCAAAATTATCTGTATCGCCAATCCGAACAATCCGACCGGCACATTGCACGACAACAAAGCCATCCAGATTTTTCTGGATCGTTTACCACGAGATGTGATTGTCATTGTAGATGAGGCCTATTACGAATTTGTGGCTGACCGGCTGGGTGATTCCGTGCAAAATCTGTCACACCCGGGGCTGGTCATCAGCCGTACATTTTCCAAAGCCTACGGGCTGGCCGGTTGCCGTGTCGGTTATGCAGTAGCAAATCATACTATTATCGGCCTGGCCAACCGTTTTCGCGAACCTTTCAACATCAATTTACCGGCACAGGCAGCAGCAGTCGCTGCACTGGATGACCGGGAATGGGTCATGGATCATGTCGCCAAAACTATCGCTGAACGTGATCGTCTGGAGACTGCACTGCAAAGTATGGGCATGTCGGGCGGGCATAGTTTTGCTAACTTTGTGTTGCTGCACCACAGTCAAAGTACGGCAATTTTGCAGGGACTGGAAAATCACGGCATCATCCCCCGCCCGCTGGCACCCTATGGTATGGCCGATTATCTGCGCATTTCTGTTGGCACAGCCGGGGAAAATACGGAATTTTTGCGTATTCTTGAAACCATCGTACCACGTGGTGATGAAACTGAATGATTAGGAGCATCCTGTAATTGTGAACCCGATAAAACACCTCGTAGTGATTGGCACCGGCCTGATTGGCGGTTCGGTAAGCCTTGCCCTGAAAAAAGCGGGCCGGGTTGAGCGTGTCACAGGTGTGGGTCGCAGTCGGGATAATCTGGTACGAGCCAAAGAGCTGGGTGTTGTGGATAACTGGACGCATGATAGTGCCGAAGCTGTTGCAGATGCTGATATAGTCCTGGTGGCTGTGCCGATGACTGCCTATGAATCCGTATTCGCTGCGATGAAAGACACGTTGCCTGCCAGGGCCATTGTCACCGATGTCGGCAGCACCAAACAATCGGCCATCGCTGCAGCCCGGAGAATATTGTCCGACTGTTCCCGCTTTGTTCCGGCCCATCCGATTGCCGGCACCGAACAGTCCGGTTCAGGAGCTGCCTTTGCAGAATTATTCGAACACCACCTCTGTATCCTGACACCCGATACGCAGACTGATTCAGCAGCCTTACAGCTGGTGGAAGATATGTGGAAATCCACCGGCAGCCATGTCATGAGTATGGAGCCGGCAGAGCATGATAATTTTCTGGCCGCAGTCAGCCATCTGCCGCATCTGACTGCCTTTGCGCTGGTCAATGCAGTGCGTAAACAGGGTAATGAACAACATGACCCCTTTGAATTTGCGGCCGGCGGTTTCCGCGACTTTTCACGCATTGCCTCTTCATCACCGCAGATGTGGCGTGATATCGCATTATGCAATCGCGAGGCTGTAATCCATCAACTGGACGCATTACAAAGTGAGCTGAATGATCTGAAACTGGCCTTGCAAAACGGCGATGGCGATCAGCTACTGGATAACTTTACGGCCGCCAAACAGGCGCGCGATGCATGGCTGGCCAAACACGGAGAACATCAATCATGAATGTCGGTGGAACATTAATAGCTGGCCCGGCGGCTGGCCCTCTCTCCGGTGATATTACCGTTCCCGGTGACAAATCAATGTCGCATCGGGCTGTAATGCTGGCATCTCTGGCTGATGGCGTGACTGAAATTCACGGTTTCCTGCCCGGAGAGGATAATCTCGCTACAGCGAAAATGTTCATGGATATGGGTGTGAACATTGACTGGCTGAATGATGAAAAAACGTCTCTGCGTATACACGGCGTTGGCCTGCATGGGTTGAAAGCACCCGATCATGTGCTGGATGCCGGCAATGCCGGTACCTGTGTACGACTGATGACCGGTATACTGGCAGGTCAGCGCTTTGCTTCGACTGTGACGGGTGATGCATCCCTGTGTAAACGTCCGATGAAACGAGTAGTCGACCCGATACGTAGAATGGGTGCCACGGTTGATGGTACAGAAGATGGAAATTTTCTGCCCATTACCATTTCCGGCGGTGACTTACATGCCATTCATCACATATCCGAAGTCGCCAGCGCACAGGTAAAATCATGTGTCTTGCTGGCCGGTTTGTATGCCGATGGTGATACAAAAGTGAATGAACCGAAACCGACCCGCGATCATACCGAGCGCATGTTACCCCTGTTCGGCCAGCCGGTTGATGTGGCCGCTGATGGTACGATTACGCTTTCTCCGACGGATGAACTCAAAGCGCCCGATGCTGCTGTACTAATTCCGGCTGATCCCTCCTCCGCCTGTTTCTTTGCTGTAGCGGCAAGTCTGGTGGAAGGATCGGATATCACCTTGAACAGTATCGGCATCAACCCGCGCCGCGATGGCTGGAGAAGGGTCATCAATGGCATGGGGGCCAACCTGAAACTGGATCATGAACGTGCAGTCGGTGAAGAACCTGTGGCTGATATTCGTGTTAGCTCAGGTGGTTTGCACGGTTTGCATGTAGATCCGAATGATGTCCCGGATGCCATTGATGAGTTTCCGGTATTGTTTGCAGCCGCGGCCCTGGCTGATGGTGAATTTATACTCGAAAATGCCGAAGAATTACGCGTCAAGGAATCGGACCGTATTGCTGCCATGGCTGCAGCCCTGCGTGCAGCCGGTGCTGATATCGAAGAGCGTCGGGATGGTGCAATCATTCATGGTTTAGCCGCACTCAGCGGCAATGCTGATGTTGATGCGCATGGCGACCACCGCATCGCCATGGCCATGGCTGTGGCAGCGCAACGGGCCAGAGCCGATATTCGTATTCATAATGCTGCAGCCATTGCCACAAGCTTTCCGAATTTCGTCACACTGGCTCAAAGTATCGGTATGAATGTACGCTGGGCTGACGACAATGAGATGTCCCTGTGAGTGAATGGCGTGCCATCAAAGGACTGACCATTGCGATTGACGGGCCTTCCGGTTCCGGCAAGGGCACGGTAGCAAAAATGTTGGCCGAAGAGACAGGTTTGCCGGTTCTGGATACAGGATTACTCTATCGTCTGGTCGGCTCCGTAGCGCTGGCGCGAAATATTTCACTTGAGAACGAACCGGTTCTGGCCGAATTTGTTGAGAGTCTGCTGGATGTGATTACATGGACGGTGGATGGTATATATCTTAACGGTGATAATATCACGGATTCATTGCGCAGTGAGCAGGCTGGTGATGCGGCATCAAAAGTGGCTGCTATGCCGGCAGTACGTGAAAAACTACTCGGTCTGCAACGAAAACTGGCCCGGAAAGGTTGCATCATGGATGGTCGCGATATCGGGACGGTGGTATTGCCGGACGCTCCGGCCAAGTTTTTTTTGACAGCCTCGGTACGGGAACGCGCCCGCCGTCGCTGGGCCCAGTTGAAAAACAAGGGCGGCAGCAGCCTTGATGCAGTGGTGGCCGAACTGAAAATGCGTGACCAACGCGATATGGAACGTCAGCATGCGCCGCTGAAACAGGCAACCGATGCCATTGTTATTGACTCGACCACCATGCGAGCCGATGACGTGGTAGATCGAATGCTTGGCGTTCTGGAGCGGAGAAAGCTGATCACAGCATCGGTATAATCTTATCAGAGCACAAATACACAATACTGAATAACAATTCTTCATGAATTGAGGAACCGGGATGGTACAATAATGAGCGAAACCAATATCACCAAAAGTGTGCATACGACAGAAGAGCCAACAGCAGAAGTGTTGCAGGCAGTGAAAGCACAGAATGCAGATGCATTGAATGAGATCGTAGCAACTGCTGAAGTACAGGAAGCCAGCATAGACGATGCCTCAGAACAGCCAGCCGTCGAAGCTGTGCAAAACGCTGACGAAGACGCTGTGGATGAGCAGGCTGTACCTGAACCTGCTGGTGATCCGGTTTCCACGCTCGAAACCGAAGAAGAATCTTTCAAGCAGATGTTTGAAGCTTCACTGAAAGAGCAGCCGGTCGTTAAACGTGGCGAAATGGTCAAGGGTATGGTTGTCAGTATTAATGATGATGCGGTTATCATCGATGTGGGTGCCAAGGCGGAAGGCTCCATTCCGGTTGCGGAATTTGAACAGGCAGGCCTGAGTATACCTGCTCTGGGTGATGAGGTGGATGCGCTGGTGCAATCAGTTGGTGGCACTGCAGGTGTAAAGCTGTCCGTATTGGAAGCCAGGCAACGTGAAGCCTGGTCAGCGCTGGAAGCGGCGCAGGCCAACCAGGCTTCTGTCGATGCTGTCATTACAGCCGAAGTAAAAGGCGGCTTCAGGGTGAATTTGAACGGACTGAATGCATTTATGCCACGCTCCGAGGCAGATACCGATTTTCACGTCAATGCAGATAAATTGATTGGTCAAACTTGCAAGGTCGCTATCCTGGAAGCTCGCCGTAAACCCGATAATATTGTGGTTTCACGCAAGAAACCGATGGCTGTCGAACAGGCTGCCATGCGCAAAGTATTTTTCGAACAGCATGCCGTAGGCGACAAGGTTTCAGGTGAAGTGAAGCGTATGGCGGAGTTTGGAGCATTTGTTGATTTGGGTGGCGTGGATGCGCTTCTGCATGTCTCCGATATTTCATGGCGAAGGATCAAACACCCGTCTGAAATGCTGTCCGCAGGACAGCAAATCACCGTTGAAATCGTCAAAATGAATGCCGAAACCGGCAAAGTATCTGTATCCATGAAAGCGTTGCAGAGTGACCCATGGGAAAATATGGCAACGACATATGAACCCGGCATGCGTTTGACCGGCACTGTTCGCCGCCTGCTCGATTTTGGCGCTGTGGTTGAACTCGAACCCGGCATCGAAGGCATGATTCACCGCTCTGAATTGAGCTGGACAAAGCGGGACATCAAACCTTCACAGGTACTTACTGAAGGTGATGTGGTTGATGTGGCCGTACTGGAAGTCGATGCGTCAGCACGACGCCTTCGCCTCAGTTTAAAAGCGGTAAGCGAAAACCCGTGGCAGGCATGGATGGCAGATCATCCGGTTGGTTCTCATATCACCGGAAAAATCAAAAATATCACTGAATTCGGCTTCTTTGTGCCGGTTGACACCGGCATGGATGGATTGGTGCATGTGGAAAACCTGTCATGGGACCAAAGGGGTGAAGATGCACTCAGGGAATATAGTAAGGGTCAGGAAGTAGAGTGCGTTATCCTCGGGGTGGATGTCGAGAAACAGCGCATCTCTCTTGGCATCAAACAGCTTTCCGATGACCCGTTTGAGCTGTTTATGGCTGGTGTAAAACGTGGCAGCAGCATCAAGGGCAAAGTGAGTGAAATTAAGCCAAGCGGCGTGATTGTTGAACTGGCTGAAGGTGTGCATGCCTATCTGGCCAATCGCGAAATTCCACGTGATCATGATGCACTGAAAGAAGGATCTGAAATAGAAGCAAAAATCATCGAAGTCAACCGCAAACGCCGCCAGGTAGAGCTCTCCATCAAACAGCAGCTTCATGCTGAAGAACGTGATGCTGTACGCAGTTATTCCCGCAAGACAGCCAATGATTCCACGCCGTCAGCACTTGCTCTGGAATTACAGCGCAAGCTGCTGGATCGGATAGAACCAAAAAAGAAGGCTGTAAAAGCAGCAAAGAAGACTTTAAAAAACACCGCTGCAGAAGCGGAAAAGAAGGCTTCAAAAAAGCAAAAAAAGAAAGCCTGACTTTTACTGCAAAGGTTGAATTCTGATGGGTTATTTGGACTCAGGCTTGCGCATCAGCTTTGATGCTCTATGCTCTGCTCTGAGTGGAGAGTGTTATGACAAAATCCGAACTGGTTGAAATGATTGCAGAACAACAGGAGGGAATTACCCGGCGCGAAGCCGAGATTGTCATGAATACGATCCTGTCTGTGATCGGTGATGCATTGGCGGATGGCGATCATGTTGAATTGCGCGGCTTCGGCAGTTTTACCACCAAAACACGTAATGCCCGGGTTGGCAGAAATCCGAAAACGGGAGATGCTGTTATGATCCCTGCAAAAATCATCCCCCACTTTAAACCGGGCAAAGATCTGCGTGAAAGGGTTGATAACCGGGCCTGAATGCGGTGTCAAAAAACATGTATGGACTGAACTCGGTGAACTGGATTAATGTCCTGCTGGTCATTGTACTTACGTCATTTGCAACCATGTTTGCCATGGCCAATCTACAGCTGGTACGGATTCATTTCCCCGGCGTCAGCAGTGCGGATATCCCGATTTATGTTCCCGTTTTTATTTCTTTTATACTCGGTTTTGCCGGCGGTGTGCTTGCCCTGAGCTTCTCCAGGCGCAAGCATAAACAGGAAATTACATGGCTCAGAAACGAGCATGAGCGATTGCAACGGGAAGTTGATAACCTGAGGAATATCCCGCTTCAGGACGACGTATGAATACGCTGCTTCTGGCCATTACCGCCATTGCACTGGTGGTGCTGGTAGCGCTGGTTTTACGTCCTGTTCAGGAAGAAGACAAGCCGGAGCAGGAAGAGGATGCACGTATTTCCCCCCTGCTGCGCGGTATCAATTATTTACTATCCGATGAACCCGACCTGGCGCTAAAAGAAATGGTACAGGTCGCGCGCCTGCGTTCGGAAGCGGCTGATGTGTATATGGCACTGGGTGAAATGTTCCGATCCAAAGGTGAAATCGGGCGTGCCGTGCGTATTCACCAGAACCTCCTGGCTCGCCCCGATCTGCCAAAATCAATGCATTTACAGGCTCATCTGGCACTGGCAACCGATTTCCAAACCGGCGGTCTGCTGGACCGGGCACTGTATCAATATCAGAAGGCACTGGATATTCAGTCTGATCATGCCGGTGCGCTGGAGGCCTGTCTGAGGATTCGTGAACAGAGCCATGAATGGCTGCTGGCTGAAGAATTGCTGTCACGCCTGGAGCGCGTACGCAACGAATCATACAGCTCACACCGTGCTTACCTGTTTTCAGAAATGGCACTTCAGGCGTGCCAACAGAACAATACCGAAGAAGCACACGCCTACTGTGCCAGAGCACTGGAACTCGATGCCGCCTGTGCGCCTGCGCGCATGGTCGAAATAGAACTGGCTTTGCAAGAACATGATACTGAAGCAGCAAAAACGGGTATCCGTACCCTGTGGCAACAGGCACGGGAACATTTTCCATTGGTGATTCCGTTGTTATTACAGTATGAGTCTTTTTATAACTCAGACGGCAACACGCTGCTCCGTGATTTGTGGCTTGAGGACCATGATGCTGAACTTATGCTGGCATGGATTGAAAACCTGGCCCGGACTCGAAATACAGCTGAAGCAAAACAACTGTATGATGAAATGACATTCGAGCCACGCTCCCTGCGGGACACCCTGCGCCTGAATGCCGTACTGGGGGACAATTCAAATCCACATACCCGGTTTGCACGCCAATGGCGCAAAACGGCTAAAAACTATGCCTGCGAACAATGTGGCGTCGAGGTGGTTGAAGTCCGCTGGCAATGTCCCCAGTGCCATTCATGGGGCACACTGCACCCGAAAAGTGAGGAAAAGATTTAATGGAGCAAAGGCGATTAAAAAACCGTCTGATGGTAGCGCTGGACGTAAAGCATGCCCACAATGCACTGGCTTTGCGCGATACGGTGGGAGATGCCGTCGGATGGTTCAAAATCGGCCTGCGCCTGTTTGTGGCGGAGGGGCCACCGCTGGTGTCTGCTATTCGGGAGCAGCATCACGTATTTCTTGATCTAAAATTTCATGACATCCCCAATACGGTGGCACAGGCCGTTGAAAGTGCCGGAAACCTGGGGGTTGAAATGATCAATGTGCATGCCGGTGGCGGTGAACAGATGTTGGCGGCGGCTGCCGAAGCGGCTGTTGCATTTCCTGATATGAAATTAATTGCCGTGACCGTGCTTACCAGCGACCCGATGCCAAAAGAGCAAGCCCGATCAGTTGCATTGCAACGCGCAAAAATGGCACAGGAAGCCGGTCTGAAAGGCGTAGTCTGCAGTGTGTTTGAAGCTGCGGCGATCAAACAGGCCTGTGGTTCCGATTTCCTGACAGTCACACCGGGCATACGCTGGGGTAATCAGGATGTGCAGGATCAAAAGCGTGTCGCTGATCCTGCAGCCGCCATTGCAAGTGGCTCAGATTATCTGGTTGTAGGACGTCCGATTCTACATGCAGCGAACCCGCGCGCTGCTGCCATGGAAGCACTCGCCATGATGGAATCAGCCCGGCGGCCCCATGTCTGAATATACCTATGAGTCAACACTGGCCGCTTATGCATGCCGGACAGCCTGTTCACGGGGCCGTGTGTATGATGAGCCTGAATCAAAACACAGAAACCCCTACCAACGTGATCGTGATCGTATTATCCACTCGACTGCCTTTCGCAGACTGGAATACAAAACCCAGGTATTTGTGAATCATGAGGGCGATCACTATCGTACCCGTCTGACCCACTCCATTGAAGTCGCCCAGATCGCCCGGTCTATTTGCCGTTCGATGCAGCTGCATGAGGACCTGGCTGAAGCAGTCGCTCTGGCGCACGACCTGGGCCACACACCGTTCGGCCATTCCGGTCAGGATGCGCTCAATGCGGTCATGGAGCCCTACGGCGGTTTTGAACACAATCGCCAGTCGTTGCGCATTGTCGAAAAGCTCGAACATAAATATGCGGCATTTACCGGACTGAATCTCAGCTACGAAACCCGTGAAGGCATTGTCAAACATCACTCCGCCTATGATACCCCGTCAAACCGGGATTTATCCCGTTTCAACCTGCACGAACAACCAGCCCTGGAAGCACAAATTGGCAATCTCGCTGATGAAATTGCTTACAATAATCATGACATTGATGACGGTTATCGGGCCGGTATGTTGTCGATTGATGACTTAACACAGCTGGCATTATTCGGACGTTTCTATGCGCAGGTGGAAGCAGAATATCCCGATGTTCCTGAACGCCTGAAAGTCAATGAAACCGTTCGGCATATGATTAATTTTCTGATTGTTGATGTGGTTGAAGAGACCAACCGGCGCATCAGGGAAGCAAATGTGAAAAACTTTGAGGATGTCCGTGCAGCTGCAATACCGCTGGTCGCCCTTTCACAGCAAACCAGAAGAATGAACGGTGAACTGAAGAAATTCCTGTATAAAAGAATGTACCGCCATTATCGGGTGGCACGCATGGCCAACAAAGCTGAGCGGGTCATTCGTGAAATCTTTGAAGTGTATATGCACAGCCCCGCCATGTTGCCGGAAAACCAGCAACTCGAAATAGCGGCAAGAAAATCTGCATCCGGTTCATTACCCATAGAACATCTGGCCAGAATTATTGCCGACTACATCGCC
>JAUZQH010000208.1 GCA_030951065.1 Mariprofundus sp.
AAGCAATAAATACGATATTGAGTCCGGCCATGTTTCCCCCCTGTTCACATGGTTGGCAATACTAGCACATTCCGGTTCATATCTGAAAAGATAAGATGGTACTTGGTATTTTTTGCATACGCCGGTAACCTGTTGCGTTACGCACGCACGGATACATTGGTGTTTAGGGAGATGCTGATTACAGGCATCCTGCCTGTAATCAGTCTGCAAATGCAAAAAGGCGATGTTGTATTTGCTTACAAATCAAGCACTTGCGTGTTTGATTTGGCAGCCCGTCAGTGGGCTGCACGGAAGCACTGACACATCAGCGCTTCCTTAGAGCATCTTATTTATATAGGGGGGTGGATTGTGTCTGATCTGACACGGTTGTCTGAATGGAAAAAATTGCAAACGCATGCTGAAACAATGAAACAGGTGCATATGCGGGACCTGTTTGCTGCTGATCCGGAGCGATTCGAACACAACTCGATTCTGGTTGGCGATATGCTGGTGGATTACTCCAAAAATATTATTACGGAAGAAACCAAGCGATTATTGTTTGATCTGGCGCGTGTGCGTGATGTGTCCGGCTGGACCGAACGTTTGCTCAATGGTGAAAAAATCAATAATACTGAAAATCGCGCTGTGCTGCATACCGCGTTGCGTAACCGATCCAACTGCCCGATTGTTGTGGATGGCAAAGATGTGATGCCGGATGTGAACAGGGTGCTGGAGCAGATGCGCGAGTTTACCGAGGCAGTGCGTTCCGGAGCATGGAAGGGTAGTACAGGTAAAGCGATTACCGATATCGTTAATATCGGTATTGGCGGTTCCGATCTCGGACCGGTCATGGTGACCGAGGCGTTGACGCCATATGGACGTGATAAATTACATATGCATTTTGTTTCCAATGTCGACGGAACGCATATGGTTGAGACTCTGCGCCACCTGCACCGGGAAACAACACTGTTTGTGATTGTATCCAAAACCTTCACAACACAGGAAACCATTACCAATGCCCGTACAGCACGTGACTGGTTTTTAACCCGTGGGGGCACCAAAACTGCGGTGGCCAAACATTTTGTTGCTGTATCCACCAATGCCAGAGCCGTATCTGCCTTCGGGATTGATCCGGCTAATATGTTTGAATTCTGGGACTGGGTGGGTGGTCGATATTCGCTATGGAGTGCGGTGGGCCTGTCGATTGCACTGTATATCGGCATGGACAATTTTGAGGAGCTGCTCGCCGGTGCGCATGATATGGATGAACATTTTCGTTCGGCACCCCTGGAAGAAAATGTGCCGGTGATTCTGGCTATGCTGGGTATCTGGTATAATAACTTTTTTGATGCCGATTCGCATGCGCTACTGCCTTATGATCAGTACATGCATCGTTTTCCGGCCTATTTCCAGCAGGGTGATATGGAGAGTAACGGTAAACGCGTAACTCATGCAGGTAAGCCGGTTGATTATTCCACAGGACCGATTATCTGGGGTGAACCCGGAACCAATGGTCACCTTGCGTTTTACCAGCTGATTCATCAGGGTACGAAACTGGTACCGTGTGATTTTCTTGCTCCGGTCGAGACAAAAAACCCGGTAGGCCGTCATCACCCGATGCTTTTATCCAACTTCTTTGCCCAGACCGAGGCGCTGATGCTGGGGAAAACCGAAGATCAGGTGCGTGCTGAACTTGAAGCAGACGGGTTGAGCCATGATGAAGTCGAGTTGCTGGTGCCGCATAAAGTATTTCCCGGAAATAAGCCGACCAATTCAATTCTGTTCCAGAAGTTGACGCCCCATGCATTGGGCAGTCTGATTGCCATGTATGAGCATAAAACGTTTGTGCAGAGCATCATCTGGGATGTAAATGCATTTGATCAGTGGGGGGTGGAACTCGGTAAACAACTGGCCAGAAAAATACTTCCGGAACTGGATGATTATGCGGATGTGAAAGGGCATGACTCATCGACCAATGGTCTGATCAATTATTATAAGGAACACCGGAAGGAATAGGCTTGTGATGATCGATCATGACCTTTCAGTGCATGTTCACATTTCTGGCAGTAACACTTCTGCCGGGTTTTATGCGAGCAGATCCCGGAAACATGTAATTGAGTACCAGCTGCCAATTTATTGCGTGTGAAGCCATGATTAAAAGTGTTTAACTTGTGATATAAATCACAAAGATTACAGAATTGTTACATGCATACTTGCCGCGTTTTTTAACGCCGCCGATGAAAGGAACAGAGTATGGCGGCTAAAAGATGGATTCAGAGGAGAAATTGATGAAAGCAAAGTTGTTGTGGATGGGGTTATCCGTCCTGTTACTGATGGTGCCGCCAGCATGGGCTGCGAGTTATAATAACCACTCCGCCAAGGAACCGTTATATCCGCTTTCACCATTGGTTGTAAAAAAAGGGGTAGATACTGTTTACCCGTCAGTAGCCGGCGATTTTATGGTATTCGACACCTATCGTGATGGCGCATTTCGTGTAGAGCGTGTATCAAAAAACTCCCCCAATACAACATCCCGTCGGGTCAATACGATGATTGTTCGCGAGGCCATTCGCTTCGGCGTGGCTGTAAACGATGGCTCGGTCGGATTTGTCAGTAACAGGACCGGGCCGCTTAGTGCATGGATGTGGCTGGGTAATGGCGAGAGCTATGCCGCCATCGGTCAGATGGGCGGATTTCGCGGCAATGTTCCACCCTACCATCTGAATGCCACGCCGGATGGTAATGTCTGGTGTTATGACACTACGTTGCAGAAATTACGTCAGAATGAACTGTTGAACGAATTTGACAAACATCCGTATGTCGAGCTGCTTGGCCAGTTATGGCGGACTTATGATTCGAATAACTTTATGCACAAACAGGGATATGCGGCCACAAAAACAGGCAATAAAAACAAGTTCAACCCACCGGTATTGTATGTGTACAACCGTCAGACGGTGCAATTGAACATGATTCCGAATGCATTTGACGGTACGCTTTCACCGGATGGCCGCAAAGTCGTTTTTGTGCGTGAAACCAACGGTAATTACGATTTATGGATGCAGACCGTTGATGGTAGAGAACTGGTACAATTGACAGATTCCAAATTCGGTGATTTTGAGCCGCAATTCAGCCCTGACGGCAGCAAACTCCTGTTTGTCTCCAACCGTGATTATGACGGCACAGTGACGCGAACATCTATTTATATGATGGATATGAAGCATTTTACGATTACACGGTTGACCAATGCCCGCAGCGCCGTGGATGGTGGTCCTGCATGGCTGGATGACAATACCGTTGTTTTCCATTCTGACCGTAACCCCTCCAAGCCGCAAACAGGAACAATTTCCGGCTGGAATATCTGGCAGCTCAAGTTAAATTGATTCAGGAGAAAAGAATGAGCGGGCAGGTATAATGTACAGGATTTTATGGCTGACAGCTGCAATGCTGGCATTGGCACCATCATTACAGGCTCAGGACTTAATGGACTGGCTGCATGATACAGCGCTGCCATCTCACGTGAGCCAGCATTCTGATGCTGGTGAATCGGATATGGCTGAACTGCTCACCCTTGAACCTGGTGAAACCGAGATGTATCCGCGTGTTTCTCCGGATGGTAAATATTTGCTGGTCATTTCGGGTAAAAGCCGCAAGCCCGTGATTACACGTCGCCTGATTGAAAACGGTGATCCGGTCAATATCGTCAGTGAGCATGATCCCCTGGCCCTTGGTTCGATGGCCTGGCATGGTAATGATAACGTAACGTTTTTGTCATATCGGGCCGACAGTCTGGGTGTATGGGAAAAGCCGGTGGCCGGAGGCATTATTCGACGTTATCAGCGCCTGGATGGTGAACTGATAAGTCCTGTGGTGCTTGATGACGGTGGTGTTATAGCTGTCCGTCTGCGCGCGACTTCAAAACGAATAGGGACATCAAGACATAAAGTTTCCAGCCCGGGATTTGAGAATTGGGAAATGCGGGGAAAACAACCATATATGGTTTATATCAACAAAAATGGCGCTGAACTTGAGCTTGCAGCAGGTATGAATCCGTCCTTGTCACCGAATGGCAAGCGGCTGGTTTTTTCCATGCAGGCTGGACGTAGCTGGCATTTATTTATGATGAATGTTGATGGCTCCGGTTTGGTTCAATTAACGGAAGGTAGAAATATTGATGTCCAGCCAACCTGGAGTCCGGATGGCAAGTGGATTGCCTTTACATCAAACAGAAACAATGGCTTTAGGGAGGGGATGCCTAAGTCCGGCAAGACAAACTGGGATATATGGCTGATTGCTCACGATGGTCGAGGTTTGACCCGGTTGACACAGAATCCTGCAAAAGATGGTGGCCCGAGCATTTCTAATAACGGAAGAGTTTATTTTCATTCTGACCGCAAGGTAAGCAAGGAAGAGAGGGACAAGCATCAGGTCAAAAGCACAAACGGTGGATTTCATATCTGGAGTGTAGCCTTGCCTGCAATGGTCAGCTAATGCCTGTTCTCACTCATTTTGATCGAAGCACTGGTTTATTCGGCGTTTTCATGTGCAGGCAATGGACGGCCTGCCAAAAGCAATGGTGTCAACATCGGTTAGGGAGATGCTGATTAAAGGCATCCTGCCTGTAATCAGTCCGCAAATGCAAAAATGCGATTTTGTATTTGCTTACAAATCAATC
>JAUZQH010000209.1 GCA_030951065.1 Mariprofundus sp.
CCTTGGGAAACTTACAACCCATGATTGCTCATACGCTGCTTCCCGGTACTACTAAGGCATACGGATAACTCCTTTGATGGGACTCTAACCCATTAGATTAATTGCCGAAAACGGCATACGGGCAAGTCTTGCAATCCTACATTTGTGGCGGCCAATGCCGGGGCGAAGAACGTCTCTACGAAATCAATAGAGTCAGACTCACTGCTGTCCCACTTATTTTATTCATAGCGCTAAACTCAATTGATCGGAGTCTATCAACATTGGTTTAGGTGGTTTAAATAACGCCATCAAGTTCCGGAAATTCCGGGGGCATAATACTTAATTGGCCATTTGAGCGGTGAATTCAACCCGCGAGCGAGCCCCTGTGTATCAGGAGCGAAAAATACATTATTCGTGGCGCCAGTTGCGGATTTCCTCGATATAGGTGGATTCATCTTTCAGTTTTTCGAGATCGGGTACGAATACATTCATATTCGATGATTTAAGGTGATCCAGCCAACCGGCCAGAAACTGGCGGTAGTGGTTGTTCATCATGGTCTCATTCGCGGCTGCTTTGGGGCCGATATAATCTTCACTGGAAGCGATTTCACCGCGCACGGCAATGTCCAGGTTGGAGATAATGGATGTCTTGCTCGTATCCAGAGCAACAAAGTGACCAGCCACGTTGAGATAAACGAGCCACGGGGTACCAGGCTCAAGAGAGTTGAAGCATGCGATCATCTGTTCTTTATCAGGGATCGGGGCTGATGATACCCGGTGCAGCACGGCATGGGCAAAGATTCCACGCATCAGAAAATCGAATCGACCGGCTTTTTGCTGTGGGATCAAACCCAGATCTTTATCCTTTTTCAGGCGGCGGCCACTCCATGCTTCAGCAGCTTTTTTATCTGTAATACGGGCATCGCCATCCTGCAATGGCTCGGCATAGATGCATTCCCGCCAGTTACCATTCTCCAGTAATCGCCAGGCTTTGGCACCGGAGGGGGAGAGGGCATCAATGGAAAAACATGATTTCATGAGGCAGCTCTATCTTCAAACGGTGTGATCACGGGTAACCCTGTTTGCGGATTCAGATGCAGGCAGATTTCGCCGCGCAGCAGACGCAACAGATCGTGGCCGACCAGTTCATAACGCCAGCCATGCAGGCAGGCCACTTGCGGAGGTTCATCTTTGCAGCGATAGCCCCAGGAGGCCAGTTCGGAGAGGTCGGATTTATTGGCCAGAATGGATGATGAAATCTCACCTTCTTCGGCTTTCAAACGCACCAGTGTATCGAGCATTTCCAGACGCAAATCGGTACCGGTATGATTGTGGCGGCGGGGGCTTTGTCTGGGCCAGTCTTCTTCCGGGGTATCCATACCGCGTTGCCAGACCTGAATGATTTCTTCGCCGAAACGCTTGATAAAACCGGCATTGATGCCGCGCATGCGCTGCAGGGTATCCAGTGACAGCGAACTGCGGCGGGCGATTTCGAGCAGGGCTTCATCCGAAATCATACGACGGCGGGGGATATCGCGCTGTTTGGCGGCGCGTTCACGCCATGCGGCCAGTTCGCGCAGGGCAGCGAGATGTTTGCCTTTGAGTTTGGTCACACCTTTGACACGCCAGAACACCGATGTTTCATCATTATCGTAAGTGGCCGGATTGGTCAGTACACTCTGTTCTTCCTGTAGCCAGCCGGTGCGACCGGTGGCTTCCAGCCGCTCCTGCAAATGCTGGTACACGGGCATCAGCCAGATGACATCATCGCCGGCGTAGGTCAGTTGTTTGGGGGTCAGTGGCCGTGCCTTCCAGTTGGTGAACGATTCACCCTTGGGCAGTGCTTTTTTGGTGATGCGCTGCACCAGGTTGCCGAAGCCGACCTGTTGCCCGTAACCAAGCAGGGCGGCAGCGATCTGGGTGTCGAACAGCGGCGTAGGCAGGCAACCCGATTCCCTGACGAAGATTTCGATATCCTGCCTGCCGGCATGAAATACCTTCAGAATATCCGGACTACAAAGGATATCCCACAGCGGTGACAGATCATCCAGTGCAATCGGATCGATAATCCAGCACTGGCTATTGCCATAAATTTGTAACAGGGCGAATTCTGCGTAGTAGGTGCTTTCGCGGTGGAATTCGGTATCAACGCATAGCACATGGCATGCGGACATCTCCTTGCAGGCATGTTGCAGCAGATCAGGGGTATCAATGTAGATAGTAGAGGACATGCTCGAAGACTAGACGTCATGGCATCCCCTTGAAAGGGATGAATCATGGCTTCACAAGTATTGCTACCATTGCAAGTTGACCATCAGGCTACCCGCTATAGAGTGCCTGCGCACTCCGGTTTGCAACGGTGCTGTCTGGCCCGACTCTCTGGCTGAGCGCTTGATTTGCCAAGGTCTGAGTTTAATCTCACCACGAAAAACGAACTCGGGTATTCTTCGTACTTTTCGTATCTCTGGTGAGCTTCGTGGTGAATAAATGTTTTTTATGAAGGAGAGGGCTAATGCCTAAGGTCTGGATTGCGGACAAAATGAGCAGCCGAGCTGTTGAAGTGTTTAAAGCGCGCGGCATTGATGTGGATTACAAGCCGGGGCTGTCGGACGAAGAGAAGCTGGCTATCGCCGGTGATTATGATGCGATTGCCGTGCGTTCATCAACAACCCTGAAAGGCGAACTGCTGGATGCGGCCAAACGCGTCAAGGTGATCGGTCGGGCGGGCATCGGCGTGGACAATATCGATGTCGAAGGCTGTTCGCGCCGTGGCATCGTCGTCATGAATACACCATTTGGCAATACGATTACCACGGCTGAGCTGGCCGTATCCCATATCGTGGCAGCTGCTCGTATGATTCCGCAGGCTTCGGCATCGACCAAAGCCGGTAAATGGGAAAAGTCCCGTTTTATGGGCATGGAGCTGACCGGTAAAAAAGCCGGTGTGATCGGAGCCGGTAATATCGGTGCCATTGTTTGCGATCGTTTGAAAGGGCTGCACATGTCCGTGTTTGTTTATGATCCGTTTATTTCCGATGAGCGTGCCGCAGCCATGGGCGTGACCAAGGTTGAGACAGTGGCCGAACTGGCTGAAACAGTGGATGTGCTGACCATCCATGTGCCATTGCTCGATGCCACCCGTAATCTGATCAATGCCGATATCATCGGCCGCATGAAAAAAGGTTCAATTATTGTCAATTGCGCCCGTGGCGGCATTGTCGATGAGGATGCCTTGTATGATGCCTGCAAATCCGGCCATCTGCGCGCTGCAGCGCTGGATGTATATGCCAGCGAACCGGCGCGAGAGAATCGTTTGTTCGAGCTGGATAATATCAGTTTTACACCGCATATCGGTGCATCCACCGATGAGGCGCAGGAAAATGTGGCCGTGCAGGTGGCCGAGCAAATGTCCGACTATCTGCTTTCCGGGATTGTAAAAAATGCCGTCAATGTGCCGTCGCTGTCGGAAGAAGAACAACGTCTGCTGGCACCATATCTGTTACTGGCAGATCGTATGGGGCGTTTCATCGGTCAGACCATGAAACCGGGTTACTCCAGGGTGACCTTCAGCTTTGAAGGGCATGCCTCGCATATCACTCGCAAGCCGCTGATCAACACGATGCTGCAGGGTCTGCTGTCGCAGAGCATGGAAGATGTGAATGCGGTCAATGCCGGTATGCTGGCCAAGGATCTCGGCATCGAGATTGCTGAATTTGCCCGTGAAACGCAGGATCGTTTTTCCACCCTGATCCGGCTGGAAGTGGAGGGGGATGAAGGTTATCGCTGTGTGTCAGGTACATTGTTTGATGAAACCCGCCCCCGTTTTGTCAGCTTCGATACCTGTGATGTGGAAATGGCGCCCGAGGGTAA
>JAUZQH010000021.1 GCA_030951065.1 Mariprofundus sp.
AGTGGTCGCTGTCCGCTTGGCAATGTAAGCTATCGGGATGGCATCGCCGACTTTTCACGGAAGCTCGCCCGTTCAGGTTTATATCGGCCCGGAACTGGCCCGATACGGTTTTGGCCAGGGTCACCCGTTCGGGCCGGACAGAATGGATGCCTTCTGGCATGAGAGCATCAAACAAGGCTTGAATAAGCGGGTCTCCATGGCCGATCCGATTGCTGCAGCACAAGATGCAATCCGGCGATTTCATACGTCGGAATATATTCAACGCGTCATCAAACAGTCGGAGACCGGCCACGGCTTTCTGGATTACGGTGATACACCGGCCTTCAAAGGCATATTCGAGGCTGCGGCAACCGTTGCGGGCACCGGCTTGGCTGCACTAGAAACGGTAATTCATGGCGACCATCCACGCTGTTTTATCCCCATTGCAGGCCTGCATCATGCCCGTCGGGATATGGCCGCCGGATTCTGTGTGTTTAACGATGCCGGTATTCTGATTGAAGCGCTGCGCTCTATCTATGGCATCAGACGCATCGCTTATGTCGATATCGATGCCCATCATGGCGATGGGGTGTTTTATGCTTTTGAGTCTGATCCGGATATGTGGATCGCAGACATGCATGAAGATGGTCGATACCTATACCCCGGTACGGGTTTTGCACATGAGACGGGTAAAGGAAAAGCAAAAGGAAGCAAGTTGAACCTTCCGATGCTGCCGGAATCGGATGATACCGATTTCCACAAGCTATGGCCGCAAGCTGAAATTCATGTTCGGCAAGCAAGACCGGAAATTATCATATTCCAGTGCGGTGCCGATTCCATTGCAGGTGATCCGATCACCCACATGCGCTTTTCTCCCGCTGCCCATGCGCATGCCGCAGCAAGCCTGTGTCGCATTGCCGATGAATACTGTCAGGGACGCATCATAGCGCTCGGTGGCGGCGGTTATAATCGCGGCAACCTGGCGGCCGGCTGGAACGCGGTTTTAGAGCAAATGTGCTACTGAACTGAACGGTTGCGATCCGGAAATAGATGATTGGTCAGTAAGCCGATTATCAGACCAGTTAGCAGGCCTGCCCCGTTGGCGGCAAAATCCAGCCACTCTCCATAGCGATTCACGTAGGGCTGAATGAGTTCGATGCCACCACCCCATACGATATAAAAGACCGCAATCCACAACAGATATGGCAATCGGCGAAGTGCGGCCGGAAACATCAGCACAGCATAGGCAATGGTGTGGTGCCATTTATCGCTACCCGGAACATCGGGAAGCCGCTCCAGCGGCATCAGCGACAGTGTTGTAATCATAAACAACAGCAGAACACTCAGTGACAGCCAGAAACGGTGAATTACATCAAGCCAGCGCATCACGGGTCCTCGCTTATTGCTGCGCCCTCACCGCGCACATCCGCCAGCCCCTGCAATGCGCCGGTTCCTCTGTTGACAACAATCGCCTGCATATTGCCATAACGCCGATTCAATAATTTCAGGTGATGGCCGCGCTGCATCAGATCAGCGGCGATCGAATCGGAAAATGCCCCCTCTTCATACTGCACAACATCGGGCAAAAACTGGTGATGAAAACGCGGCCCGTTCACCCAGTCGGCAGGCGCTGTTTCATCCAGCATAAAACCAAGCGATGCCAGCAGCACCATGGAGATAATACGCGATCCGCCCGGGGTGCCGACAATGAAGGTACGGTTCGGGCCGATAACAAAAGTCGGAGTCATGCTTGAGAGCATGCGTTTACCCGGCGCCACGGCATTGGACACACCCTGCACCAGACCATAGGCATTGGGCTGACCCGGTTGGGTGGCGAAATCATCCATTTCATCATTGAGCAGAATACCGGTTGATGGCGACACATAACCGGATCCGAAACCATAGTTAATCGACAGCGTGGCGCTAACCATATTGCCTTCACGATCAATCACCGAAAAATGGGTGGTATCCACGCTGGCACCAATCGGTTCGGCAAAACCTTTTAGTTTGGCGGAGGGCGTAGCCCTGTCCATACGAATCGATTCGCGCAGTTTTTTCAATCGCGCCGGACTGAGATAGTCGCCAGGAATTGCTACAAAATCGGCGTCGCCCAGATGAGCATTACGATCACGATAAGCGCGTTTCATGGTTTCGATCAGCAAATGCGTTCTGTCGGCCCTGCTCAAGGCTTTCAGATGATCGTTTTTCAACTGGCCGAAAATATGCGCCAGCGTCAAACCGCCGGAAGAAGGCAGCGCCGCCGACACGAAATGGAATCCCTGATAGTCAAATATAACCGGTTGCCGCTCAATGGCATTATACCCGGCCAGATCAGCTTCCCGAATCAGACCACCATCGCGTTTCATATCAGCCACCAGGCGCCCCGCTGTTTCGCCCCGATAAAAATCCTCTGCACCGCCTTTGGCAAAACGGACCAGCGTATCTGCCAGTGCGTGCTGTTTGATGACAGGGCCGGACAGGTAGATGCGGCGGGCCGCATCGTTCAATACCTTGCCACGCCAATCGAGCATAGCTTTCAGACGACTCGATACGGTAAACCCATGCCGTGCCAGCCGAATAGCCGGCCGTGTCACCTGAGCACGATCCAATTTCCCGTAGCGGTTGACCAGATGATCGACGCCGGCGATTAAACCCGGCACACCTGCCGATTGCGGCCCATCAATACTCGACTGATGCTGATAAACTTCCCCGTGCCCGGCCAGCTTCGGTGATGTTTCCCGCGCATCAATCATCACATAGCGTTTTTCCCTGGCGATATAGAGTAGAAAAAACCCGCCACCGCCGATACCGGAAGAACCCGGCTCCAGTACGCCCAGGGCCAACGCCGTAGCAGCCGCCGCATCGAAAGCATTGCCGCCTTTTTCCAGCATCTCGATGCCTGCTTTTGCAGCTTCCGGCTGGGCTGCGACCACTACGCCCTTCTGCGGATGCTCCGCGATAGCAGCAGATGGCAACATCAAACATAAGAACAAAAGCCAGCGCTTCATCAAGCCACCTTTTCCAGCAAGCGATGAATGCCCGTAGGCAGGGCATAGCCTTCGATGGATTGTACCCAGCGTCCTTCACCCTGCGGGTTTTGATCGGACAATAGCGGATAAAGGTAGAGGCGCCTGTGGGTGAGTTGATGAATATATGCCGGCGTTATATCCGGAGTACTGTTCATCTCGATAATCGGCGGTGTCCACAGCCCTGCCCATATGCCTGAATCCGGGCGTCGGGTCAGCCATATACCCTTTTCCGGACAGGTATGCAGGTGAACCTGCCAGTGCACATTTCGAACAGGCACGGCCTTGCGCGATTCATCGGCATAAACAACCTGAAAGGCCGAAACGCAGTTTTCGTTTACCGGACAGGCATCGCAATCAGCGGATTTGGCAGAACACAATGTTGCTCCCAGTTCCATCATGGCCTGATTCCAGCTGGCCGGTTCACCGGATTTGTCAATTGCCTGCTGTGCCAGCGACCACAGCTGTTTGTCTGACGCATCCACTTGCCCATGCCAGCGTTTCAGCACCCGCTTCACATTGCCATCAAGCACAGGTGTAGCAGTTCCGAAACAGAAGGCGGAGATAGCCCCCGCTGTGGAACGGCCAATGCCGGGAAGGGCCAGAATAGCATCGAATGCAGTGGGGAAACGCCCCTGATGCTCAACGATAATTTGTTGTGCAGCCTGATGGATGAAACGGGCGCGACGGTAATAACCCAGTCCCTCCCATGCCTTGAGCACATCGTCTGTTGAAGTGGCCGCCAGAGCTACAATGGTCGGGAACTGATCAAACCAGTCCAGGTAGCGGGGCAATACGGTTTTCACCTGTGTCTGTTGCAGCATGATTTCAGACACCCATATTTTGTAGGGTTCATCTGTTTCACGCCAGGGTAAGCTGCGGGCGTTAAGCTGATACCAGCTTAATAAAGACCTACATCGGACGGAAGACAAAACGATCCTCAACCACTTCAAATGTGAGATAGAAACTGACCCGATCCAGCCCCCATGCCGTTGGTAACACCTTAAACGGCGCCGCGGCACGAATCGCCTCGATGGCACTTTCATTGATTTGAGGGATCGGACTGGGCCGCAGGATTTCCACCCCTCCCAGAGACCCATCATGTTCAATGGTCAGTTTTATCAGGGCCTGGCGGGCATCTGCCGGGAATTCATTATACCTTGCCTGACCCGGTCGCCATTGTTCTTCCAGTGCCCGTACCAGAGCATGTGCATAAGGTGCATATTTAACTTCCCTGGTATTGATCGGGATATCAGCCTCACGGTTAAATTTCTGTTTCATGCGCCGCTCTCGCTCAAAATCTCGCGATAACTGCGATAACTGTGCCGACGATGGCATCAGCTTTGATAATGGCACCGGTTTTCTCGGTTTGACCCGTTTTTTATGTTTGACCGGTTTGTGTTTCTTGCTGGTTTTCGAGTTATCCGGCTCCGAGCCGCGTTTGGCCAGCATGCGTGTGCGTTGCGGCTTGGAAGGTGTCGGAGGCGGTGTTTTAGGTTGGCTCGGGACAGCAGGTCTGGGCTTGTTCGGCTGACCAGCCAAGGGTGTTCTGGCCTGCCGGGTGAGCTTATCCTGCGCGTTACGGCTACTGCCAATAGCATTCTGGTTGGCCATGGTTCGGGCATCTTTCACCGGTTTTTTGGCCGGTTTCTTTTTATCATCCAGCAACGTCACATCCATGACCTGCGGCTGTTCTTTTTTCAGCTGTGGCTTGTCGTTTTCTTCCGTAGTAATCAATACAGCCAACAGGATATGAACAGCCAGAGAGGCCGCGAACGAGAAACTGAATCGCTTCTGTTGGGGTTTGATGTTAAATTTTTTCATGGCTGTCTTTTTCATGATCCAGTCGACCGGCAATATACCCTGCCAGCGCACCATTAATCCAGCCGCTGATACAGGAGATCACAAGCAGCGGTGGCAGAGCATAATAAAGTGCCGCTTGCTGAATGAACAAGAATTCGACTGTCACAAACTGGGCCAGCATATGGACAAGCGCTCCCAGTAAACTGACACCAACCAGACTGATACCCGGAATCCATCGCCATGCTGCAATCATCACCAGCGCCGCACTCAAACCTCCGGCCATACTTATGATAAATGTCGGCGTAAACAACGTACCAATAAAAAAACTGCCAACGATTACCCGACCGACAGCCAGCGTTACAGCAGCTCTCTGACCCATCAGCACCAATGCCAACAGTGTCACCAGATTAGCCAGTCCCGGCTTGAACCATGGTCCCAGGCTTGGCAGCGATGCTTCAAAGACATGCAGCCCAATAGCCAGCATCAACAGAGCCAGCCAACGTGATTTTGATTCCAGTTCCGGCAGCGACGGGCGTGGTAGTGCGATTTGTTTCATGGCTTGTTTATCATGCTTTATTCTACAATTGCATCAAAACCGGACTCAGCATGTCCGCGCAGGGCAATCAGAATCCGGTTCGGTACACAGGCAACCATATCACCGGCATGCCGATGCGGGCCTGATAGCACACAGCGTTGCGTTGCACATGGCGAGGAAGCAATACGCGCACCCTGCTCATCAATCACGATTTCGGACAGACCCAACTCGCCCTCCACCTGCAAATGAATCGGCGGTTCTCCCTTTTGCGGCAACGGATACGTAGCGACCAGTGTATCGGCATGATAAATATCGGCCATCGCTGGCCCTGATGAGATATAGGCCTGAATCATTATCCAGCCAACCACAATGGCTACCAGAGAAACCAGCAGCAACAACCGATCTGTCCATGTTCCTTTCAGGATATCAAACATGATTGGCGTGGCCGTGAATGGGCTTTAGGCTTGGCATGTGGCAACACTAACAGCGGAGGCAACATGAACATACTTATCACCGGCGCCAATCGTGGTTTGGGCCTTGGGTTTGTCCAACATTATCTGGCTCAGGGGGATTCAGTCTGGGCATGTTACCGCTCTGATCCCGGTAAACTTTCCGATATTCATGCCCGCCACCTGTATCCCGTAAAATGGAACATAGCTACAGACAATGGCCCGCATGGTGCATTGCCCGATTCAATTGATCTGCTGATCAATAATGCCGGAATCTACGGACCGGGAAAAAACGGGCAATCGCTCGACAACATTACCGCCAGCGCCATGCTTGAGGTGTTTAATGTGGACTGTGTCGGGCCGCTTCGTGTGGTGCAACAAGTGAAAAACCGCGTGATTGCTGCAAAAGGTGTGATTGCCAATATCAGTTCAAAAATGGGTTCCAGTGCAGACAATACCAGTGGTGGCACCTATGCCTATCGCGCCGCCAAGGCCGGCCTGGTGATTGTATCCAAATCCATGGCGGTGGATCTGGCACCGTTCGGTGTGCATGTCATCACCCTGCATCCGGGCTGGGTGCAAACGGATATGACGCATCAGACAGGCTTGATTGATGTAGCAACATCAGTGGAGGGTATGACGCAAGTCATTGCCAATGCCCGAAACTATGCCGGGGGTGAATTCATTGCCTTTGATGGTAAGATTGTTCCGTATTGAATTTACCATAGTTAAGAGGGGCGGGAGAAACGTATGACAGAATCAGCAAACGTTCAGGAATTGATTAATCTTTATGTAGTTCCATGGGCCATCAATATTGCCATGGCCATCGCAATATTTGTGATCGGTCGCTGGATTGCCGGGGTTCTGCTGAATGTCGTCGATAAAATGCTCAACAAGGCGAAGATGGACTCGATGCTGATCAGTTTCGTGCATTCCATTCTCAATGCCCTGTTGCTGCTGTTCATTATCATTGCAGCACTCGATCAGCTTGGAGTCGATACCACATCCTTCATCGCCCTGATTGGTGCGGCGGGGCTTGCTATCGGTCTGGCATTGCAGGGGTCTTTGCAGAATTTTGCTTCCGGTGTGCTTCTCATTGTATTCCGCCCGTTCAAAGTCGGCCATTTTATTGAAGCGGCCGGTGTATCCGGGGTGGTAGAAGAAATCGGTATTTTCAGCACCCGCCTGAAAACAGGCGACAACCGTGAAATCATCGTGCCCAACGGCGCTATTTATGATGGCACGATTACCAACAATTCAGCCCGCGATACCCGTCGTATCGATATGGTATTCGGCATCGGCTACGATGATGATATCCGCAAGGCCAAGGAGATTATGCAGGGTATTCTGGATGCTGATGAGCGCGTATTCAAAGAACCAGCACCGTTAATTGCTGTCGCCGAACTGGCCGATTCCAGTGTTAATTTCAATGTCCGCCCGTGGGTGAATTCAGCTGATTACTGGGCTGTGCTTTATGATGTCACCGAAAAGATCAAGCTCGCCTTTGACGATGCCGGCATCTCCATCCCCTACCCTCAAATGGATGTGCACCTCAACAAATCAGCAGGATAGCTGATTTGGACGAGCTTAAGCTCGCCCGCAGGGTGAGGGGCATGGATGCCCCGAATCACAAATCAGCAGGATAGCTGAATTCATAGCGCACTTCCGTGTGCGCTACCCTTTCAGGGCGCTTATGCGTGCAATTGCACTGTCCTGTGCAATTGTGGACGAGCTTGAGCCAGCCCGAAGGGTGAGGGCCACGGATGGCCCGAATCACAACCCTGAACAACGAACCTTTTATCAGTTCAATAATCCCTCTAATGCGGAAGCGCTGGAAACCGGCAAGTTACATTGGAAATTCTCACAGACGTATGCCGTAACTTTATTATCAATGGTTTTCTGACCCCGGGTGAATGAAGCCAGTTGTTCAATCGCTGCATCATGCCATAACACCACATCATTGGGCCTGTAATGCTGGCGAATAAGATGTAACATATCGCGCGCCCCGGAGGATTCCCTCTTACCCACCAGTACAATTTCCCTGCCCCTGCTTTCAGCCATCAGTACGGCGGAAAGCAGATGCAGAACACCCGATGGTGCCCGCTCGGCGGTACCGGCAAAATGATCCGCGACAGCCGCCGCCTCGGAGGCCAGGTCAGCATCGCCGGTCAAACGGGACAGGCGCAGCAGATTATGCATGGCCACAGCATTGCCGGAAGGCAATGCGCTATCGAATATTTCCATCGGACGGGCAATCAGTTCATCACTTTGGCTGGTTTGATAAAAACCGCCATCCTTGCCCTTGAATCGGCTCAACATGATGTTGTTCAGCTTCAACGCTTCAGCCAGCCAGCGGGGCTCAAAACTTGCTTCATACAGTTCAGTCAGCCCCCACACCATTGAGGTATAATCCTCCAGTTGGCCTGCAATCGCTGATTTCCCGGCACGCCAGCGATGCAACAGCTCGCCTTTATTGTCACGCAGATGGGTCAAAACAAAATCAGCAGCGTTGGCAGCGGCCTGCACATAACGTGGTTCATCGAGAACTTTACCGGCAAAAGCCAGCGCGGCGATGGTCATGCCATTCCAGTCCGTCAACACCTTGTCATCACGAAACGGATGAATACGGTGATCCCGAACGGTCAGCAGTTTCTTCCTGTCGCCCGCAAAAGCAGCCAGATCAACCGCACCGGACCGGTACAGAATATTGACTCCGGTTTTCTGATGCGTGGCTTCATCGGAAAAGTTTCCCGCTTTTTCCACGCCATAGGCCCGCATGAAATCATCGGCACGTTTGCCGAGCACAGCACGGATTTCATCAGCAGACCAGACATAAAACTTTCCTTCTTCACCCTCCGAATCGGCATCCTCGGCCGAGTAGAATGCACCACCGCTATCGTGCATATCACGCAACAGATATTCGGCGATATCACGCGCTGTAGCGGCAAAACTCTGATTGCCGGTAGCCAGCCAGCCTTCGCTATAGGCCATCATCAGCATGGCCTGGTCATAGAGCATTTTTTCAAAATGGGGCAACAACCAGTTGGCATCGGTCGAATAGCGATGGAAGCCACCACCCAGCTGATCGTGAATACCACCGCGCTGCATGGCAACCAGTGTTTTTTCCACCATCGTCAGCGCTTCCGGCTTATCTTTCAGGACAGCGTAGCGCAGCAGAAACAACAACCGCTGTGCGGTCGGAAATTTGGGAGCACCACCGAATCCGCCATGACTGATATCAAAGGATTTGGCCGTATCCTGATAAGCCTTGTCGATCAAAGCTGCATCCATATCGCCCGGTGCGGCCATATCTATGCTGCGCGTGAGTGCAGAACCGATCGATTCGGCGGAAGATTCAATGCGCTTTCGATCATGCTGCCACATCTCACCGATTCGGTTGGCCAGATCGATCAGGCCGATTCGACCGAAGCGGTTGTCTTTGGGTAAATAGGTAGCGGCGTAAAACGGTTTTTTGTCCGGTGTCAGCAGCAGGTTCAACGGCCAGCCGCCGGAGCCATTGATCATCTGGGCCGCATGCATATAAACCGCATCGATATCCGGTCGCTCTTCCCGATCCACCTTGATGGCAATAAAATACCGATTGAGTACTTCGGCCACGGCCGGATCCTCGAAGGATTCATGCTCCATGACATGGCACCAGTGGCAGGTCGAATAACCGATAGATAGAAACACCGGCTTGTTCTGCATACGCGCCAGCGCAAAGGCATCTTCACCCCATGGCAACCAGTTGACCGGATTATGGGCATGCTGCTGCAAATAGGGGCTGGATTCGTGAATCAGGGCATTGGTGTATTTCGGTTCGGCTTTGGCCATCGGAACTTCCTCGCTTGATGCTGGCATCAACAGGAGATTAGACGTCAGCAGTCCGATAATCATCCATAGTGATTTGACGGGATTGAGACTGATAAAATGAACGCAGATAGGGTTATGCCTCTTTGCGTACGGCAAACGACAAGGCCTCGCCCGGCTCATCACCAAGTGTGATTACCGAATGCCACACACAGGTATCCGGGTCGCGCTGCGGCATCAGCAATACATCGCCGGCATGCAGGATAAAGCCGTAACCGCGCTCGACCAGTTGCCGGGTAAACAAGGGAGAGCGATCCATCACGACCTCCACCAGCTCATGATCGAATTCATCCATATACGCAGACAGGTGTTGCCGATCCGCAATCAACCGATCCAGTTCACCCCGTGCATCGCTATCGGGCAACAGCCGTTCTATTTCGCCGGCATGCTTATCGTCTTTGATAAAGGCAACCAATTCATCCATCAAAACCTGTTTATTCAATGCCAGCCAGAAGGTGCTGCCGGAGATTTGCCCGTACACCACGCCGTCATGACCGCGCTCGACATCGTGGTGCATCTGGGCCCCACCATTGGGGGCGTTGAAATAGACAATGCGCTCCACAAATGCCGGCGCACCACCGAGAATCGGCCCGAGCAGCTGCTTTATCGTGTCATTTCCGGTAATCGCTGCCGATTCGGGGAATATCGTATCACACAAACATCCGGCCCAACGCTGACGTTCGGGATCTGAAGCCACATCCTCCAGACACTCCATACCGAAAGAGAAACGAAAGCGCAGCGATGCATCGGCTTCGATAAAAGACAGCCATGAAGCCTTGCACCAGAGATCTTCTGCCACACAGCGTCGCTCACCATCCCTGTCAGTTTCCGCATCAAAATAGATTTTCTCGATGCCCTGCTCATCGTGTTCTTCAAAGGATGAGGCCACCAGCGGGAAATGCGCTTGCAATCGATGGCTGTATGGAGTCTGTTCCAGAATCGGGGATACCTCC
>JAUZQH010000210.1 GCA_030951065.1 Mariprofundus sp.
AGTGCGTATGATTTGCCGCCATGCAAGTCAGAGATTTCGATTATGAGCTGCCTGAACACCACATAGCCAGACAGCCGCTGCAACGACGGGACTCTTCCCGGTTGCTTTGTCTGTCCGGAGCGGAGGGCGGATTGACGGATAGCCGGATTCGCAATTTGCCCGGTCTGGTGCAACCCGGCGATATCTGGGTATTGAATGACACGAAGGTGATTCCGGCCCGTCTGGTCGGGCAGAAAGAAAGTGGTGGCAAGGCAGAGGTGTTGTTGCTTGAGCCTGCCGGAACTGCTGATGTATGGCATGCATGGGGCAAGGCCAACAAGCCGTTGAAACCGGGGACTGTCATCACGTTTTCCGGGACATTTTGTGCCGAAGTTCTGGAACGCAAGGGTAAAAATATCGAGGTGCGGCTGATTGCTGATGATGTGCCTTCCGCCATTGAAGCGCATGGACATATGCCGTTGCCGCCTTATATCAATCGTCCTGATACCGAAGCCGATAAATCCAGATATCAAACTGTATTTGCGCGCCATTCCGGGGCTGTAGCCGCGCCGACTGCCGGTCTGCATTTAACGGCGGAACTGATGGCTGCCATGCAGGCAGCCGGGGCAATATTTGCTCATGTCACCCTGCATGTCGGTCCCGGCACATTTCAGCCGGTGCAGGTCGACAATCTGGACGAGCATGTGATGCATGAAGAAGCCTATATCGTATCCGATGAAACAGCAGATATCGTTAACCGGGCCAGATCAGAGGGTCGGCGCATCATTGCTGTCGGTACGACCAGCTTGAGAACACTGGAAGCTGCCGGCCAGAGTGGCCGCTTGCAGGCGGGCGCAGGCAGGACTTCCATCTTTATCAGTCCGGGCTACCATTTCCGGATGGTGGATGCTCTGCTGACCAATTTTCATTTACCCAGATCGACCCTGATTATGCTGGTGGCGGCCCTGGTCGGGCGTGAACGCGTGCTGTCTGCCTATGAACATGCAAAAGCGGCCGGTTATCGCTTCTATTCCTATGGTGATGCGATGTTTGTACCTCGTTTGAGCTGTCCATGAAAATATTTATTGCCCAGATAGCTCCGCGTGTCGGCGATTTAACCGGCAATGTACATTTGATTCGTGATGTCGCAGGCAGGGCGGAAAAGTCCAGATGTGATCTGGTCGTATTCCCGGAACTGACCATTACCGGCTACCCGCCTGAAGACCTGCTTAAACGACCTGTATTTATGGATGCGGTGGAGATGGCAGTGGAGGCCGTTGTAGCTGCAAGCCGCAATACCTGCCTGGTATTCGGCGCGCCGCGACGCGACGGGGATGTGCTCAGAAACAGTGTGATTCTGGCTCGCTGTGGCAAGGTGACTGGTGTTTACGATAAACAGTTCCTGCCCAATTACGGCGTGTTTGATGAACGGCGCTATTTTGAGCCGGGTAGCGGCGATGTTTGTGTATTTGATGTGAACGGGTGGAAGGTCGGCGTCGGCGTATGTGAAGACCTGTGGCATGATGAACTGGCTGCAAGTCAGGCGAATCTGGCCTGTGATGTCTGGCTGAACCTGAATGCATCACCATTCCATGTGGGCAAACAAAGTGAGCGGGAGGCGCTGGTGCAGCGGCGGGCACGGCAATTTTCCGCACCGCTGGTCTATGTGAATCCGGTTGGCGGGCAGGATGAAATCGTGTTTGACGGCGGCTCTCTGGTGGCAGATGGCACCGGAAATCTGTTGCTGCGGGCACCATTGTTCGAGCTCTGGCAAGGTGAGATTGATCCGGCTCTGGCAGTGGACACGCATATTGCTGTCTTGCCTGAGCCGATTGAACAGATTTACCGGGCGCTGGTGATGGGCGTCGCCGATTATGTGTTGCGAAATGGCTGCACGCAGGTGGTGATCGGTCTGTCCGGCGGCATTGATTCGGCCCTGACGGCAGCTGTCGCGGTTGAGGCGCTGGGCGCTGACAATGTGCTGGGTGTGTTGCTGCCGTCGCGGTATTCCAGTGATCATTCGATTGCCGATGCGGAGGCGCTGGTGGCGAATCTGGGGATCGACGCGATTACCCTGCCGATTGCCGAAAGCGTTGCGGCAGTTGAAGCCACGCTGGCTGATACCTTTGCCGCCTGGAATAAATCGGAGCCGGATATCACCGAGGAAAATATTCAGGCACGCATGCGTGGTCTGTTATTGATGGCGATTTCGAATAAAACCGGACGCATGGTATTGACCACCGGGAATAAATCGGAAATGGCGGTGGGTTATGCCACCCTGTATGGCGATATGGCCGGTGGTTTCGCCATGCTCAAGGATGTGTATAAAACCGAAGTGTTTGCCCTGTGCCGCTGGCTGAACCGGGAACACGAAGTGATTCCGGAAAATACGATCACAAAACCGCCATCCGCAGAACTGAGACCGGATCAGAAAGATTCGGACTCCCTGCCTGATTACGAAGTACTGGATGCCATTCTCACAGCCAATATTGAGGAGCGCCTCGGTGTGGACGAAATAGTGGCTCGCGGTTATGAATATGATGAAGTCAAACGCGTGGTGCGCATGTTACAACTGGCCGAGTACAAACGTCGTCAGGCACCGCCGGGCATCAAAATCACCGAGCGCGCCTTCGGCCGCGACCGACGCTATCCCATCACACACGGTTTTTGGGAATAATACAGGCAAGGCACCGTAACATGAGGTTGATGCTTCCATTGCCCATGTAAGCAAAACAACCGGCTTCACGACATATGCCCGCAAACAGGCGGGGGACTCTATGTTCAGTGAATTCATCGAAAGTATCTACAATGGACTGTCGGCACTGTTGCTAATCTTGCTGGTTATTGTGCTGCTGACGGTGCTGGTGATATTTGTCGTTGATATCAGCCAGAGTCGTGATGCGGTGCGGCGCAATTATCCGGTCTTTGGCCGTTTTCGCGGCCTGTTTGAGCATCCGGGCACATTCTTCCGGCAATATTTTTTGCCATGGATCGGGAGGAGGTGCCATTTAACCGCGCGCTGCGCGACTGGGTCAACCGGGCGGCCAGGAATCAGGATAGCACCATTCCGTTCGGTTCGACGCGTGACGTGAACCCGGTCGGATTTTATCGTGTCGGTGCGCGGCTTTATGTTTGTGCCGGGTTGTATTCAGGCCATGCAGTGCAACAAAAACACCTGTCCGACGGGTATCACCACGCACCAGAAACGTCTGCAACAGGGCCTCGATCCGCAGGACAAAGCCGTAAGAGTGGCGCATTATGTGGAAAATATGCGGCATGATGTGGGTGTCATTGCGCATTCCTGCGGTGTTATACATCTGCGCCAGCTGCAGCGCCGGTCTGTACATGATTCACCCTGAAACAGCGGTCGGGTTTCCGCATGGAAAGGAGTAATGCGATGACAGATATTGAACATTTCCCGTTAATGATTGCCGATACTACTGAGGTAAAAGGTCAGGTGGGAGTATTGGAAGTCAAATCCCCTTACGATGACCATCTCATTGCCACAGTCGCAACGGCCAATGCGGCAGCCGTGGATTCAGCCCTGTCTTGC
>JAUZQH010000211.1 GCA_030951065.1 Mariprofundus sp.
ACTGACCAATTCTGGCCGAAGACAGTTACTTAGCATGCCAATTCAATTGCATCAGTATGCCGGGTTGCTGCAATAATCTGCAACCGCATAGGTTAAGACACTACTACCTATCAATACCCCATCGTCCTGATATCAATATCCTGCCCCAAATACTTTTTGGCATCATCGACAATACCGAAAGCGTTTTCAGCAATTTCAGCGCCGGGGTCTTTCGTTGTCATGGATGTTTTACCCAGAGATTCCCTGATAGGGATAATCGAACCCGGTTTATATCGAGCCGATTTCTTCAAATTATCCACACGCCAGTTGATCCATACTTTCATGTTCTCATCTTTCTGACCCTGGGTGATGCCATCAACCTCACGGGTAATTTTTTTAGTTAATGCTTCCATGGCAAGCAAGGCATCGTGACCCGTCTCCTTATTCCTTTTCGCCTCAGCGACGACCTTATCAACCTTGTCCGTGAAGCCGCCTAAATAAACCAGAGGATCCTTAACATGACGCTGGTGGTATTCTGCATAGGCAAGCATGTGTAAGAAGACTAATCGCTTTTTGGAGGTGGGGGATTTGCTTACTTTGTCTGGACGCTCTGTATTGACAATCTTAGCCTTCCACATCCGCTCTAACCCACCATCAACAAGTATTGATTCAAGGGTCTTTGCCAGCTTCTTGAAGGGCATCATGTTCCGCTTAGCTTCTGCATATCCTTCGTTATAACCTTCAACGTGACCTATCCTGCGACCTTTCGCTAAACCGGCATTCATGCCTGCCTGGGCTTCAAATAAACTCATATATCACTACCCACCTTATGTATTAATACGCTGCTGATCACCAGCATCAGTAGCCTGTTCTCCCTCTTCTGGGCTATCCCCGCTCTTCTCAGGCCCATTACCACCTCCACCTCCACCTCCGCCGTCACCCTTAATAGCCGCCGCCGTAGCCATTTGCGTCGAAGCACCCTTGGCACCACTGGCAACGCCAATGAATGCATTATTCGCCTTGTTTTCTCCAAGATCATTGGCAACGTCGCCAACCCATTTGAAGATTTGATTCGTGAAGCCCATGACAATTTCCCATATCATGAATACTGTAATGATGATCGCAGCCGTCAACATCGTTAAACGACCAAGCCAGCCCCACGTGCCGGAGGTGATGGCTGTGTGCATCAATGACAAAAAATAAACTATCTAAAGCATTGGCGAGGAAACAATGCGCGCCTTACATATCCCGATCAATCATAGCAGCCATGACGGTTGCGATTTTCTGCTTAACCTTCACAACAATTGCTCCAATACTGACTGTAATTCGCTCAATTGCTGCATGAGTCGTTTTTCTCGCGCGATGGAGCGCTTCTCCGCCTGATGCAGTCGAGTCGCTAATAAGCTGACTTGCCCGCTCAATTTGTTGACTGCTGCTTGATATTGCTTGCATTGTTGCTGAATGGCGGTCAATTCTTTGGACATGAGCACGATGATTTGTGACTTGGTGGTTTGCATGTTCATGCTTTGTTCCTCCTATTTGAGTCTTATCCAATAATTGCCGTTCTTGTCCAGGATGACGCTGGCTTTCGGGACGATGGCGTATTGGTTGCCCTGATATGGCTGCGTCGGGTAATTCGCCAGCGTTGCCATACGGGTCAGGGTGTTGGCCTTCTGAATTGACCAGAGTCCGATTCCTATGAGCAGCAGACAACTGATGACCAATGGAATCCAGGTCAGCCATAACATTTGGCGAATGGCCTTGCGGTGTTCGTTGTGAGCGCGCTTCAAGATCAATCTTAAGCTTTTTTGAAATACGTGCAGTTCGTTTTCCGTTTGACTCTGCAAGCCGCGTTCGAGCAGTCTCATAATGTTGGCGATAATCTTCTTTACTTCGTCGCTGGCCTGCTTCGATTGCTGATCTAACGCCTTCAATGCCTGTAAATGATTCATGGAAAATAGCTCCTGTTAAACGAATGGTCTGATTTAAGTCCGGGGATTTTATGGATATGGCTTTCTTGGTTCGGCGTGTGATTTCAAAGCCCAGTGATTGCAGTTCACGGATGACATCTGTTCGGTGGGTCAAAGCGCCAATGAGGGTTTGTTGTTCAAGGTGGTTATTGACCAGCCTGCGCATTTCTTCCCTGTCTTTGGATTCTCTAACTTTGTCATTGGTCAGCCGCATACGGGATGGATCACGCGGGTCATCGAGTTTTAATTCATAATTCTTGCAGTCCTGCCAATCGGCAATACGCTGGGTATCGCCGCAGCTATCCAGATACAGATCAACACGCTTGCCGGATTCCATATCCATCTGAACCTGCACCAAATGCACATCGTAACGACCAGCTTCAACATGGAGGTAAGCGCATCCGGCAATAGCTTCAACCCCCATGGGTTCGGCATGGTGGGCTGCAAATGATTCGGCCAGATTCCGAATATCATCCACATTCAACCGGGCTGATTCTTCTTGAGTGAATGACAGGACAGATGATAAATACGTGTGCTTGCACGTCATGGATTCAGTCAGGTCGATGACTTGTTGACCATCACCGAACAGATGAATCACGTCGTCACGTTTCTCGCCTTTATGATCCACTTCACAGGTGATATAGCTAACAGCCGAAGCAGCCGAGCCGGTGCCGTGTCCTGATACAATCTTTGCAATCATAATGCATCCTCATTCAGCGCTTCGAGTTCTTCTGCGATGATTGCCAGTACAGCAAATAAACTGGCGGCATCTGTTTGGTTAATAGATTCTGATTGATTTACTGCACGGGCGATCTGATTCACGTTATTGCCAATCCAGGCCAGCTGGCGAATCAATGCAGGGTCGGCCACTTTGGTGTGGCGGACTGTTTTCTGCTCCGGGACAGGGGCATCAAAGACAATGGCTTTGATATATGCACCGAGCGAACGGGCGGCGACCGTGTCGGCACGTGCCTTGATTTCGGCATATTCATTATCATTCAGATGGATGCCGACGGTCTTTGATTTACGGGTTGTCATGCTTTTACGGGGGTCAAGGGGGCGAAGCCCCTTTGCCAGATGTCTCTTGCGCGAAGCTGCAAGGGACTGCTCTGGCTGTTTGTGTGTACCCGACAAATAAGTGGTATGAAATGGCAGCTATGCAATGAAAGTGCCGAGGCGATATGATGAGCTATCAACATGCCCAATCCTCGCCGCTGACATCATCAATCAGCTTCCATATATCCTCAGCCTTCCATGCCGTTGTACGCTTGCTGAGTTTAACAGGTTGCGGATACCTGCCTGATTTCACGCCAGCCCACCAGGTGGACTTTGAAACAGGGAACACAGCCAGAATATCTTTGAGTCTGACAAATCCAATTTGCGGCAGTTCATGCATAAAGCACCCCCTGCCGGGTCGCCGGAAATATCGGTAATCGAGTTGGTAAAATAGTAACATTGCGCATAGCGCGGCATAACCTATACACTTTTTTTAATGAAACACAACGAGTTTTGTGCCGTTGTGACACACCTGTTTAGACACAATTGCCAAAACGCTTATATTGTAGTTATTAGCAGGTAACGACTGAATTTATTTGAAGAAATGAGCGAACAGGAAGCTGACGGTACTTTTGACGGTATCTTTCAAAACCGAATAGTATTTATTATTAGATTACAACATGTTAGTAATACTTTAAGACTCCAGTCCTCGTACCAACAAGAAAGGGCGAAGTGACTTAATGTCACTTCGCCCTTTCGCGTTAGGCTCTGGCCTTTATGTGATATTAACGTGACTCAATGTCACTCTCTCTTTCGCGTCAGGCCTTTGCCTTTATGAAAACAATCTTAACAATTAGTATGTGCTGATGAACACGCATTCGCAGTCAAATGAAGAAACAATCACAGGCCTGCTACAGCGATTGGCCATGTTACGCGGCTGGTCACCGAAAACAACGGAGTCATATCGGTCCGATCTGTTACATGCCGAGGCATTTTTTCGAGCTGCGCACTCCAGCCTGATACAGGCCGATCAGGCTGCGATATTGAAATATCTTACTTCATTGCACCGTCAGGGGTTAAAAGAAAGTACGATTCAACGCCGCCGCAGCGCGTTATCGACCTGGTTCACCTATTTGCAGGATCAAGGTATGCGTGAGGATCATCCGGCGCGGCATTTGCCAAAGCTGGCCAAAAGCCGCCCCTTGCCAAAGTTGATGAGTGAAGATGATGTGGAAGCCCTGCTGGCGGCACCGGATACAAATACACCGACTGGCGTGCGTGACCGCTGTATGCTGGAAATACTCTATGCAACAGGGCTTCGGGTCAGTGAACTGATCGGTTTGCGGCTGGCGCATGTTGATATGGCCACAGGACTGGTGCGCGTGACAGGCAAGGGCGATAAGGAGCGCCTGGTGCCATTTGGCGAAGAGGCCTCTGGCTGGTTGCGCGAATGGCTGGCTGTGCGTCAGGCCGAACCCGCCTCGCCATTTCTGTTTGCCGGTCGCGGTGGCAAGGCAATGAGCCGTCAGAATTTCTGGCTCAGGATGAAACAGTATGCGGTAGTTGCCGGTATTTCCCCTTCGCCATCACCCCATACATTGCGCCATGCCTTTGCAACCCATCTGCTCAACCACGGCGCGGATTTGCGTGCTGTTCAGATGCTTCTCGGTCATGCCCATATCACCACCACCGAGATTTATACGCATGTAACACGGGTACGGCTGCATGATCTGGTCAACCGTTCACATCCGCTGGGAACAAAGTCCTAGGGGGTTTGTACCCGGATTTGTTAGATTCGCCTTCCGGTTCAGACGAACAGACATTTGTGAACAGTGAGGATTGATCAGCATGGCGGAACATAAAACAACAGAAACTGCAAAAATAGCCTGTTTTTCACCCGGTCTGGCCGGGATACCTGTAGCCGAATCGGCAGTGTCGTTTGTCGATGGCAAGAGGGGGCATCTGGAATATCGTGGAATCGATATCGAACAACTGGCCGAGAACGCTTCTTTTGAAGAAACGGCATGGTTACTGCTCTATGGCAAGCTGCCTACAGCAGCTGCATTATCCGGATTTAAGCATGAACTGAACCATCACCGGCGTATCAAATTCCGTATCCGTGACATGATGAAATGCTTCCCTGAATCGGCACATCCGATGGACTCATTGCAGGCCACTGTCGCTGCGCTCGGGATGTTTTATCCATTCCCGAAATCTCTGATTGGTGAGCTGGATGAGCAAACCGTCCATCAGGTATGCGTGAACCTGATCGCCAAAATGCCGACGCTGGTGGCGGCCCATGCTCGCATGCGTCATGGCGATGATCCGATTGCGCCACGCGACGATCTCTCACATGCGGCTAATTTTTTCTATATGTTGACGGGGGATGAGCCCGATACGCTGACTGAACGTATTATTGATGTAGCACTGGTTGTACATGCCGAACATACGATGAATGCCAGTACATTTTCGACGCTGGTGGTGGCATCCAGCCATGCAGACCCCTATACGTCCATCAGTGCTGCTATCGGTTCGCTGTCCGGACCGCTGCATGGCGGTGCTAATGAAGATGTGTTGATTATGCTCGATGAAATAGGCTCGGTTGAGGCGGCCGAGGCTTATCTGCACGGAAAACTGGACCGCAAAGAGAAAGTTCCCGGACTCGGCCACCGCGTCTATAAAACCAAGGATCCGCGCGCGACCCTTTTGCAGAAACTGTATGTGAAACTAACTGAAAAACTGGGCCCCGACCCCACCTATGAAATCGCCAGCCGCATTGAGGAGCTGTCCAGACAGACACTGGGCAAAAAGGGAATCTGCCCGAATGTCGATTTCTATTCCGGCATCGTTTATCGCAAACTGGGTATTCCGACGGATCTGTTTACACCCATTTTTGCAGTGGCCCGCGTAGCCGGCTGGCTCGCACACTGGAAAGAACAATTGGGGCATGGCCGAATTTATCGTCCGCAGCAGATTTACACAGGCCAACATGGTCAGGCCTATATTCCCATGGAAAACCGTGATTAAGCCAGGGTATGTTCGTCTGCGTGATTGAAGCGTTGAGCCCCAGGTAGCCCGGTGTGAACAGGCTATATTTGTAAACCATCCGGTTTTGACGCTAATATGCGTACCAAAATCATTGAGAGGTACAGTATGACTGTAGCAACAGCACGCCATATTTTGGTGGATAGTGAAGAAAAATGTCAGGAACTGAAAAAGTCGATTGAAGCCGGTGCGGATTTCGCTGAAATCGCACGTAACAATTCAAGCTGCCCGTCCGGTCGCAGCGGTGGTGACCTGGGTGAATTTGGCCCGGGCATGATGGTTCCGGAGTTCGATCAGGTAGTGTTTTCTGCTGAAAT
>JAUZQH010000212.1 GCA_030951065.1 Mariprofundus sp.
CAAGATGATCTGTTCGCTCTGTCAAAACTAATATTTTTCTCCCTTCTCGATAGGCATTGAGTATGTCCTCAGAAATTTGCCTGTTCCACCTCTCATCGGAGGTTAGAATCCGAAATACAGTCTGAATAGGAGAGTCCGGAGGAATTTCAGGTGCGTGCAGGTATTGAGGCCACACCTCCAGTTGCGACGGTGCTGTTTCGGACTTGGCAGCAGTATGCCGCACCGGCCCGCATTGCATGTGAATAATAGGCTGGTGGCCATCTCTTCTGATCGGAGTCACAGTTTTTCTCGAAGACTGTCGTCATTATCCAAATGTAAAGGCACACTCTCTCTTCACGGCAGCCATTGTTTTGCGTCCATACTCAAAAACAGCTCTACATCCAACCCATCGCCACCAACCAACAGCAACTTGTCAGGATGGAATGCTTTTACAAAAGCATCCATGCCGGGCAAAGCCGTTTGTCGTTTATGGCTTTTAACCTCGATCGCAAGCAGCCGTCCCTGATAACGGACAATAAAATCAACCTCGCGACCTCTGTCCCGCCAATAAAATAGTTCAAACCCGTGCTCGATCGAACTATTGATCAGATAGGCTCCAACAGCCGATTCAACCCAACGCCCCCACAACTCTGGATTGCTACGTACAGCCTCAAAATATTGGTTCGACAAGGCTGACATCAGTGCCATATCCATAACCTGAAACTTGGGGCTGGAACCACGCTGCCGCACCTTCTGTCCTGCATATTTGGATATTCCACACAACATGCCTGCTCCAGACAATAACTCAAGATAGTGCGCCAGAGTTGTCGTATTGCCTGCGTCCTGCATCTGACCGACCATCTTCTGATAGGAGAGAATTTGCCCGGAATAGTTACTGCCAAGGAAAAATAACTGCCGAAGCAATGCAGGCTTGTTGACTTGTGTCATCAGCAATATGTCTCGGGAAATTGTCGTCTCAATCAGTGAATCCACGATATAGTTCCGCCAGCGCTCTTCATCATGGCGTAAATCAGCGGCACCCGGATAACCGCCAAAGTAGACATATTCATCCAGCGACATACCAAAAGCATCCCGCATCTCTTTGAATGACCAATGTCTGACCGGAATAGTTTCAAACCGCCCTGCCAGGCTTTCTGTAAGTCCACGCTGCAACAGGAGTGGAGAGGAACCGAGAATAATTACTTTCAGAGGCAGTTGATTGGCGGAATCTTTATCCCACAAGGCTTTGACCACTTCAGACCAGCCAGGCACTTTCTGGACTTCATCCAGGATGAGCAATCCCTCTTCTGAATTGCTTTGGCTTAACTTGAATCTGGCTGTTTCCCATTGTTGCCGGATCCATTGCCTGTCCTCTGTGGCAAGAGCATCTGCAGAAGCAAAATGCACCACATGTGACAACGACGCCATCAACTGCCTGGCGAGAGTGGTTTTCCCCACCTGCCTGGGTCCGGCCATGACCTGCATGAAACGTCTCGGCTCGGCCATCCTTCTCTCAAGAGTTTGAAGTATTGGTCGACTATACATAAGCCAAATATAATTACGTATTACTCAATAGTAAAGTTAATTTTACTCAATACATAACAACATATCACGCCAAGGCTTAGCATTTCATTCCTTGAATATTCGACATAAAATGCATAGAATGGATCATAATGACTTGACCAGTTTACTCATAACCCGAAGATCGCTGGTTATTCGCAGCAAGCTGCTCACCCTTCGGGCCGTCTTGCATTCGCAAGCACGTTCAAGCAAAGCTTGTCAGAATCCGCCCCCGCAACCAAATCTGAAAAGCCTTGAAAACATCCCCGTTTTCAAGGCTTTTTTTTCATCAGCTTAGCGGAGCAAACAGCCCATTGAGCTCTTCTGGTGTCCACAACGGTTTTTTGCCTGCATCTTTCTGATAGATCGCAGACGCCAGATCGCGTTTACGTTCCTGCAGCTCCAGAATTTTCTCTTCCACCGTACCTTCAGTGATCAATTTATACACAAACACCGCCTTGTCCTGGCCAATACGATGGGCCCGATCGGTGGCCTGGGTTTCTGCTGCCGGATTCCACCATGGATCGTAGTGAATAACCGTATCCGCAGCAGTCAGGTTCAAACCGACACCACCGGCTTTGAGACTGATCAGAAACAGCGGCACTTCTCCATTCTGGAACAATTCAATCGGCGTCTGCCGATCCTGTGTCTGACCAGTCAGTTTCACATAGTCGATACCGTGGCGGCTGACTTCTTGTTCAATCAGTTTCAACATAGAGGTAAACTGGGAAAACAGCAGCACCCGTCGCCCCTCCTCAATCATCTCGGGCAGCATTTCCATCAGCATCTGCAGTTTGGCTGAAACGGGTGGTTCCCCCTGTAAACCCTGAACCAAACGTGGATCACAGCATACCTGACGCATTTTCAGCAATGCATCCAGCACCACAATCTGACTTTGTCCGGATCCCATCACAGCCATGGCATCGCGTACCCTTTTCTGCATGGCAAGCCGAACACTTTCATACAGTTCCCGCTGTGCACCCTCGATTTCAATACTGCGAATCATTTCTGTTTTTGGTGGCAATTCGAGAGCCACATCTTCCTTGCCCCGCCTGAGCATAAACGGACGCAATCGCACATTCAGTGCATCCTGACGTGCCACATCACCCTGTATTTCAATCGGTTTGCGAAATAATTTTGAAAAGCCGCGCATATCATGCAGGTAACCCGGCATCAGAAAATCAAACTGGGCCCACAACTCACCCAGATGATTTTCCATCGGCGTGCCGGTCATGCACAACTTATGTGCCGCATGCAATCTGCGCACCAGCCGGGATACTTTGGCACCCGGATTCTTGATATATTGAGCCTCATCGAGAATCAGCATATGCCAGTTTTGTTTTTCCAGCGTCTCGTAATCACGTGCCAATAACGGGTAAGTCGTCAATACCAGATCGTAACCGGCCAGTTGATCAAAATGTTGACCACGCTCCGGACCATGCAACACCAGCACGGATAATCCGGGCGTGAATTTCTCCGCTTCGCGCCGCCAGTTATGCATCAGACTGGTGGGCGCAAGTACCAGTGCCGGATACTCCAAACGACCGTCTTCTTTCTCTTTCAAAATATGGGCCAGAGCCTGCACCGTTTTCCCCAAACCCATATCATCGGCCAGAATACCGGCCAACCCCATCTGGCGCAGAAACTGCATCCAGCTTAAGCCTTCTCGCTGATAATCGCGCAACTCGGCCTGCAGGGTTTTCGGCACATCACAAACGGGTATATTGCCGATATCCACCAGCTGCTTCATTTGCTTCAACCACACACTGCTGTTGATACGCACGGGTACTTCTGATTCGCCGACACTCGTTTCCAATGCCAGCATTTGTGGAGCAGAGAGCTGGATATCTTCGGTTTTACCGCTGGCAAATACATCCATCATAAAATGCAGAATATTGGCTACCATTTCACCCGGTACAGGTAGCAGTCGTCCATCCGGTAACGGCAACGGGACATGAGATTTCTCTTTGAGTTGAGCCAGTGATTCCGCCTTCAACAACGTCGGCTTGTTGCCTACCCAGCGCGCCAGCGCATCGATAAGATCAACCTCCTCACCGCTATCAAGAGTCACTATAAAACTGGCCTGACCCATCAGATTGGCAGAAAGGCCTGAGGTGCCCTGTTCCGGATTCTGTCCCAGATTCAGATCCCATGCAGTGGCATGCTCAACCCTGAAGCCAAAATCTTCGGCAACTTCAACACTGAAACCCTGAGCCTTCAATTCAGGAATTTCATACAACATCCATTCCGGCCAGCTATCATCATGCGGCAACGTAAATGTATGTTCAGAAAGGTTATACTGATCGGAGAGGTTATCATCCTGTATCGGATACAGACCGGTAGCTCCAAGTGCTTCAGCCATCTGCTTCTCAAATGACAAGTCACGAGCGTAATCGATCACTTTATCACCCCGAATGGTGCGTACCGGCTCCGGCTGACTGCTGTACGGTACCTTCCGGCCATCATAATCAAACATGAGTTCGGCAACATGGCGCTGTTCGGAACCGCGATAACCCCAGCGGGGCGACACGCTGACAGATTTAAGCCCTATCATCGCAACCGGCCTGACCTGGCGGTAATCATGCTGAAGGTGGACAGGTGGCGGAACATTGTCAGGCAACTGGCGGGCCACGGCATGAATCGATTCATCCGAGCAATCCAGTTCAACAGGCGCAATATTGAGCAGAATTTCCGCCACGTCGGCTGGCTGTCCACTCTCCACCGGCCCGCATACAGCCATTTTTGTATCGATATACCACGGTGGTAACGTGGGTACGATCACCTCGCTATCCGGCATCTGCAATGTCAGATGCTGATCACCCATTCTATTGAGCTGCCAACCCCATTCTCCCCGACGCCGGTCTCCCCGTTTCAGTGCCGGTGTATCCTTGCCTTGCCAGTGGCAACGACCGCTTGCCAGCGCGCGTTTAAGTATCCTTAAGCCTTCCGGCCCCTTAATGCGATAACCGTGCATGGACGAAAGTGAACGATCTGTCGCCACCTCCCTGAGAATCTTCTCATCGTCGACCAGCACATACTTGGGAACCGGATAAGTAAGAATATTGGCGGCTTCATAAGGCTGGGCTATGCCATAACCACCGGATTTCAGAATACGTGCAGAAACGAAATGCAGCCTCACATTTTTGTCACCATCCGCTTCCAGGATATAAAGTAACCGCTGTTTGACACTGTCCGGATATTCATGATGTGCAACTTTTTCGTCCTTGGCCTGCTCCAGTGCGCCCAGCCACTGCCCGAAAGCGAACGGCCCGGGTAAAACCGGCGCTGATTCTTCCTGTTCCGACTTATCCTCTACGCACCGTCCCTCAGTCTCCGCCTTATTCATCCATGCATAAAGCACTGCAGCCACATGCTTGCAGTTGACCGCGACCGGGCAGCTACAGCGGCCATGAATATCGGCATCGGCAAAGCTGATATGCACGGCATAAGGAGATCGCAGCCGCCCCTGTACAATGCCCGTTAATTCAGAAGACTGATCAGCAATATCGACACGTATCACCTTCCCTTGTTTGAAGTATCGCTTCCCCCTGTCGGCAAAGGTATTGCCAAGCCAGCGCCGGATAGAGGTGTCGTTTATTTCAGGCATTTCAATCATGCGTCTGCTTCTCTTGTAATCTCAATATTTCATCCCGATACGATGCCGCATCCTCAAAACGCAGATCAGCCGCCGCTTCCGTCATCAGCCGCTCCAGTTCCTGAATCCGCGTTTTTCTCATGGCGGCGCTCACCGGTTCGGGTTCGGCGACTTCAGGAATATGACCATAGTCCATTTCATACACCGAGCCGAGAATATCTTTCACTTCCGATTTCACTGTTTCCGGTGTGATGCCATGTTCTTTATTATATGCCAATTGTTTCTTGCGCCGGCGTTCGGTCTCATGCATAGCGCACTGCATTGAATGGGTGACCTTGTCGGCATACAGAATCACATAACCCTCAACATTGCGCGCAGCCCGGCCAATGGTCTGAGTCAGTGAACGCTCGGAACGCAAAAAACCTTCCTTATCGGCATCAAAAATTGCCACCAGCGCTACCTCCGGTAAATCAAGACCCTCGCGCAATAAATTGATACCAATCAGTACATCGAATACACCGAGCCGCAAATCGCGCAAAATCTCCATACGCTCCACCGTATCAATATCGGAGTGCAGATAACGCACTTTCATACCCAGGTTATTCAGGTATTCGGATAAATCCTCGGCCATACGTTTGGTTAAACAGGTCGCCAGCACGCGAAAGCCTTTTTTAATGACCTTTTGTGCTTCGGAAACAAAATTATCGACCTGCGTACTGGCCGGCCGTATTTCCACAGCCGGATCCACCAGTCCGGTCGGACGAATAATCTGTTCAACCACTACCCCGGCACTATGTTCCAGTTCATATGCTCCCGGAGTGGCCGACACATACACGGCCTGTGGCACCACCGCCTCGAACTCATGAAATTGCAACGGCCGGTTATCCAGTGCTGATGGCAGACGAAAACCGAAATCCACCAGCGTCTGCTTGCGCGAACGGTCGCCTTTGAACATGCCACCGATCTGCGGCACAGTAACATGTGACTCATCCAGCATGACCAGAGCATTATTGGGCAGATAATCCAGCAGGGTCGGCGGTGCTTCACCTGGAGGCCGACCGGTCAAATGGCGCGAATAATTTTCCACACCGGTGCAATAACCCACTTCCTGAATCATCTCCAGATCAAAGATGGTGCGCTGTTCCAGTCGCTGCGCTTCCACCAGTTTGTTCTGATCATGCAATTCGGCCAGTCGCTCGGCCAGCTCATCGCGAATGGCATCCATCGCTTTCAGCAACTGGTCACGTGGCGTGACAAAATGACTTTTCGGAAATACGGTATATTTATGCATTACTTCGATTCGTTTGCCGGTCAACGGATCGAAACGGCTTACCGCATCGACCTCATCTCCGAAAAATTCCACCCGAATAGCAAAATCCTCGGCATGAGCCGGGTAGATCTCCAGCACATCACCGCGCAAACGGAATGTGCCGCGATGAAAATCCATATCGTTGCGCTGATATTGCAGTTCTACCAGCTTATGGATTGCCGCGCGCTGATCCATCTCCCGGCCCACTTCAAAATAAAGTAACATACCGGCATAGGCTTCCGGGCTACCCAGACCATAAATACAGGACACCGAGGCAACAATGATGACATCCTCGCGCTCCAGCAGCGCTCTTGTCGCAGCATGACGCATGCGATCAATATGTTCGTTAATGGATGAATCTTTTTCGATATAGGTATCACTCGACGCTACATAGGCCTCGGGCTGATAATAATCGTAATAGGACACAAAATATTCAACGGCATTGGCGGGGAAAAACTGTTTGAATTCGCCATATAATTGAGCCGCCAGCGTTTTGTTCGGCGCCATAATCAGCGTCGGCTTCTGGGTACGCTCAATCACGCATGCCATGGTATAGGTCTTGCCGGAGCCGGTAACACCCAGCAAAGTCTGGTGCCGTCGCCCGTCTGCAATGCCTTCAACCAGTTCAGCTATCGCCTGTGGCTGGTCGCCGCGTGGTTCGAAATCTCCTGCAAGTTCAAAGCGCATCGCGCGATGCTATCGCAGAGAAACATCCAGGCCAGTGTAAAAGTAAAACTCCGGAGTATCTTTCTTGCTTACAACCTTTCACATATCATGAAACAGCTCTCTGGCAGCACCTGTCAATCAGGATACAAGCCCGGCAAAGCACCGGTTTGGTCCGTCACATCGCCTGTCGGCATAGTCAATCCGCCCTCCTGCCTGAATATCCGAAGCAAGGTATCGCCCTGCCATGTTGATACCCCGGGGCCATATAACACCTGCTCCAGCCTGCTTACTTCAGCCTGCAAAGCCGGACTGCATAACGCAGCCAACGCGGACAACGAATGGCAGGGTAACCCGGGGCATTGAATACCGGCCAGCTGCAGCAGCGCCTTCTCACAGGCTTTGGCATCATGAGCTTCGCAGGCAGTTTCGACGGCTTTAACGGCCTGCTTTATGTTTCCGGCATGCTTGTGATCATCCGCTTTGCTGCATACACCCGCCGTGTCCCGGCGTAAACGCCACACATAGACAAGTGTCAGCAGCCAGCCGGTAGCAAAAAACAGCGCCAGCCATTGCCACCATGATGATGCGCCCGCCGCTTGCACCTGAACCGGGGCTTGCGAATGGACATCCTCTGCTGCGGGCTGCGGTTTCTGCGTTGGTGCAGGCGCGGATGCTGATGCAGGGGCTGCAAGCACCGTGAATGTGCGCGCTGGCAATACGGCGTGTTCGGTTTTCTGCGTTATTGTATTCCACCAGGCGATATCGATTTCCGGCAGAATATACGTGCCCGTCTGCATGGGCATAATTGCTAATTTTTCCTGCCGCATGCCGTGCACACCGTCACTCCGCTTGTCATCCTTGAGCACCGGCTTGTCGGCGTATGATTTCAAATGATCAGGCAAATCATGTGGCAATTCAGGCAGTTGCGATGCTGATAAACCATCCGCATGCAGGGTCAGCGTGCGCGTAATCGGCTCCCCCACCTTGAATGTTGGATGACCCTGCGGCCATATTTCTTCTATATTAAGATATTTAGCCGGTAACCATGCATCGCCAGCCCAGTTGTCGGGAATAGCGCCGACATCCAGCGTCAAGGCATTGGAGCGCACACGAATGGGTCGTGCCGTCTGAAAAAACGATGTGCCACCGACCAGCGCACTGCCATCGAGTTGCACAGGCTCAATGGTAATCTGGCCACTGTGTTGCGGAAACAGGGCATAATGGCGTTCGGTCACCTGCCAGGTGCGGTTGTTCTCGCGTTTCTGGTAACTGGCATCATCACCGAGGCGCTCGACTATCGCATTGCCTGCCTTCGGCTCGGTCAGTTGTGCGTTATTCAAGCCGACCGCCTGATACACCCGAATGGTAATCACCGCCTGCTGCTGCACCCTGACCCTGGCCGGTTCGATATCCATACTGATCCAGACATCACCTGTTGGCAGCCCTGCCGGTGAAGTACGTGTCGGCATCTTGCTCACCTGAATCATAATCGGGCCGGTCACAGCAGAACCGACCTTCAACGACGGAATCGTCAATGCGCCCGTATGACGCGGTCTGAGCATCAATTCATAAGTGGTTTTACTGCTGCTGGCGCCATTGATAAAGGAATAACTCGAACTCTTGCTGTTGGAAAGAATCTCGAAATCCTTTTGCAATACCGAGGTTTGAGGTTCGCCACTGTCGTCGCCGCTCACTTCGATGGTCAGGTTGACCGTTTCACCTTCGGAGATATTGAAACGATCCACATGCGCCGTCACAGCAGCCAGCGCCATATTCCAGCCCAGCAAACAGCACACCATCAACGCAAGAAGATATCTGAACCACTGCTTTACCATGCTTGTTGACCTCCTGCCTCGTCGGGTTGCTGTTGCTGATACTGATACTGAAATTTGCGCCGCAGCAAACCGCCCGGATCATCGGGAATACGCCGTAACCACTGCTGCAGAGCGGCAGAGGCTTCCTTGTCCTGCCAGCTTTCTGCTTTATCCGTAGCAGCTGCTGTTTTTTTTCCATCTTGTGGTTTGTCACCGGGTCTCGGCTTTGCCCCAGCTTGCTGTTCATCCTTTTTTTTCTGCTCTTGCTTTTGCCCGGCCCGTTGTTGTTCAGTCTGATCCTGTTTCGCTTTCTGCTGATCTGCCTGTTTAGCATCAGCAGACTGTTGATCCTGCTGTTTTTTCTGGCCCTGTTGTTGACCGGGCTTGCGCTGGCCGGAAGGTTTAGACTCGTCCTGTTGAGAACCGGATTGATTCTGACCCTTGTTTTCTCCGCCCTGTTTCCCCTGCTTGTTTTTCTGTTGCTCGCCCCTGTTCTTCTTGTCGGATTTCTGCTGATGCGACTGTTGCATGGCTTTTTTCACCAGATCGCGATTGAATGCAGCATCCTTGTTCGTTTTATCCAGTTTCAGGGCATGCTCATAAGCATCGACCGCGGCCTTCAAATCACCTGCTTTAGCCAGCGCATTGCCGCGATTATACCAGCCATCAGCGCTATCCGGCCGGGCCAGCGCTGCTGCCGCCTCTTTGTACTTTTTGGCACGGTATAATGCAGCACCTTTCCAGTCGGGGTTCTTGAACAAACCTGCTGCCGTTACCGGTTTGTTCTGACGCATCAGCGCCTGTCCCTGCTGATCGGGCGTCTGCCACAGATCTTGCCACGCCATCGCATCGGCATGGCTGGGCATCATCACAGTTGAAATCATCACAATCGGCAACAAAAACCACGATAACAATACGCCACGGCGGAATACCAGTGACAGCAAGGGCAACATCAGCAGCAACAACCACGGACCTTCCTCGCGCCATAAATCGGTTTGCAATGTCTCCTGTCTGGAAACCCGGTCGGTTACCGATGGTTTCAGGCCGGGGATGGCATTGATATCCTGATCATCGAAGCGAATCGCCCGGTACACGCCGTGACCGGCATCGGCCAGTTGTTTCAACATATCCGTATCCAGATGCGGAATCACAATATTGCCGCTGCTATCCTTGATAAAACCACCTGCTTCGCCGCTGGCCGGAATCGGTGCGCCGGCCTTTGTACCAACCCCGATCACACTGACCCGATGGCCTGCCTTCACCAGTCTGGCGGCCATATCCAGAGCATCGGCATCCACACCGTCCGTCAGCAACACCACCGTACCGCGCTGGATGGCGTTGCGTTTGAATATGGCTTCAGCTTGCTCCAGCGCTGTCGATGCACGGCTGCCCTGCGCCGGCATCATGGACGGCTCCAGCGCACCCAGCAGTGCCAGAATTGCATTGTTATCGCTGGTCAGCGGCACCACATCAAATGCTGCACCGGCGAAAACGACCAGCCCCGTCTGCCCTTCCTTGCGCTCGAATAAAATATCCTGCAATTTCTGTTTGGCGCGCTGCAGACGATTCGGCTTCACATCCGCCGCCAACATGGAACGTGATAAATCCAGCCCGATCACCAGCGCCGACTGGGCGCGATAGACCGGTTGCGGCAATTGTTGCCATGCAGGACCTGCCAATGCCAGCAGCGCCAGAGCACCGGCCAGCATCAGAGCCGCCAGGGCCATGTTCGAACGCTGCTGCACCCCTGCCCCGTTACCGGTCAAATAGGTCAGCAAGGCCGGGTCACACACTGCCGCCCAGCCATCCCCGCTCTGTCCTTTGCGCCATACATAGAATGACAGCCATAACCACAATGGCACAGCCAGCAGCCACCACGGACGCAGAAAATGAAATGTCGTTAATGCATCCATGGCTGGCCCCCGATGCTTCTCCCGAAACCGCGCACAAGCAGGAAACCGGACGCCAGCAACAGCGCCAGTCCCAGCGGCCACATAAACAGGGCATGGCGAGGCCGGTACACCTGTTTATCTTTTTCAACCGGTTCGAGTTGATCGATCAGCTGATAAATCTGCTGTAACTCTTTGGTATTATGGGCGCGGAAATATCTGCCGCCGGTTTTTTCAGCAATCGCCGTCAGCGTTTTTTCATCCAGCTCTGCTGAAGGGTTGATCTGCCGTGAGCCGAAAAACGATTCAATCATCATCGCATCGGCGCCAATACCGATGGTATAGATGGTCAGCCCCCGCCTGGCCGCCAGTTCAGCGGCCTGCATCGGCGACAGTGCGCCTGTCGTATTCACCCCGTCGGTCAGCAGGATCAGCACCTGTTCCTGACTGGTGCCCGTCTCTCCTTGCTGCAAACGCTTGGTGGCCAGGCCGATGGCATCGCCGATAGCCGTCGCCTTGCCGGCCAGACCGACCACCGCTTCATCCAGCAACCGGCGCACGGTTTTGCGATCAAAGGTCAGCGGCGTTTGCACATAGGCCTGCGAACCGAACAGAATCAGACCAATGCGATCCCCTTCCCGGCGCTCGATAAAGGCATCAGCCACCGCTTTGGTTGCCGTTAATCGATCCACAGCTCGACCCGCCATCTCGAAATCCGGCGTCTGCATGGAGCCGGAAATATCCACCGCCAGCATCAAATCGCGACCGCTGACCGGCAGCTCCACCGCATCGCCAACCCACTGGGGGCGCGCCGCCGCAATAATGACCAGCAACCAGATCAGAGTAGCCAGCCACAAGCGCGCCCGTTCATGTTTATCCGTTCGGGCGCCGGATGCATCCGGCCACTCGGCAGAAAACGGCACATAGGCAACCGATTGCTGCCGCTGCACCGGCGGCAACAGCATACGCACCAGAAATGGCAATGGCAGCAGGGCGAAAGCCCACAACCATTGCCAGCTCAACGATTCCAGCAGGGATTCCATCATCGTTGCGCCAAGGTCCAGCAGCGCACCAGTACCAGCAGTGGACTCATATCGATCTGACCATGGCGCTGGTACGGCGCATCGAGCAATTGCCGCCCCACCCCGTCACTGAAACCATGTTCATCCCACTGTTCGTCCAGCCAGTTCAACCAGTCATCGCCGCTCAAACCTGCAATGCGTGCATCATCATCCGCATGCATTGCAATCGCCACCCGGCGCAGCAGAGCAGAGAGTTCTGTTGCCAGCGCGCCGGTGTCGGCACCGGCTGCAGCCAGTCCATCCAGCCGCTCTAACTCTGCCAGCGCCTCTTTCACGATATTGCGACGTGAAAACTGCTGTGCTTTTGCCTGCCTATGCCGGCATTTTTTCAGCCACCAGAACAACGCCGCCATGCCGAGCAATATCAGCGCCAGCAGCAACCACCAGCCCGGTGCCGGCGGCCACCATGATACCGGTTCGGGCATGTGAATATCGTGTAGACCACCCAACGGATCCTGCATCATCGCACCACACCTAACGCGCATGGATTTATTCCGTCCCATGGTACAAAAACTACCATGGGACGGAATAAATCATGCAGGCGCGTTGTTTGTTTCATGTTAATCTGGCCTGCATGGCCG
>JAUZQH010000213.1 GCA_030951065.1 Mariprofundus sp.
CAGCTACCGGCGCATTTGCCGGCGTTTATCGTGATCGCAGGCAGAGCCTGATGATGTCGTTTTCCAACACATTCGATTAGTGTGAACTGGCCCTTGATGTGATGAAACCGGAGTGAGCAGACAGGTTTCTTTACTGGAACCGGCGGCAGCGGATGTTGATGAACCGCTGGCCAGTCGCATGCGCCCGCGCAGCCTGGAGGAAATTGCCGGTCAACAGGATTTGACCCGGCCGGATTCATGGTTTGCCAGTATGATCAATGAGGGACGCAGTTGCTCTTGCATATTCTGGGGGCCACCGGGTGTCGGCAAGACCACGCTGGCAACTCTGATGGCTGATGCTGCTGTATTACCGTTTGCCCACCTCTCTGCCGTATCAGCAGGCAAGGCGGAGATTCAGGCTATTGTCAAACAGGCCCGCAATGAAGGACGAACATGGCTGCTGTTTCTGGATGAAATTCACCGTTTTAATAAAGCACAACAGGATGTTTTGCTGCCGTATATTGAAGATGGCACGCTTGTTCTGGTTGGAGCAACGACTGAAAACCCCTCGTTTTCATTGAATAATGCGTTGTTATCGCGTTGTCGTGTGGTTGTTCTCAAGGCATTGGATACAACGGATATCACATCGATTCTGATTCGCGCCTGCCGGTATTTGCAGCAGCTTTCCGCTACATTTGATATTGAATCCGATGCCTTGAAAGAGCTGGCAGCCAGCGCCGATGGTGATGCGCGATATGGTCTGAACGCGCTGGAATCATTATTTAACACTGATGCAAAGCGATGCTGGACAAAGCATGATGCGCTGGCTCAAAGTTTTCGGCGGGCGGCACGTTATGATCGTGACGGCGACAGCCATTATGATCTGATTTCGGCTTTGCATAAGTGTATTCGGGATTCAGATGTCGATGCAGCATTATATTGGCTGGCGCGTATGCTGGAGGCCGGTGAGCAACCGTTATATATTGCACGCCGTCTGATCAGAATAGCGACAGAAGATATCGGACTGGCTGATCCAAAGGCATTGAATGTAGTGTTGGATGCGCATCGTATGTATGAAATTCTCGGTTCGCCGGAAGGAGAGCAGGGCTTGTTTGAGGCGGTCATTTATCTGGCTCTGGCGCCCAAAAGCAATGCGGCCTACGTGGCTGAAAAAGCTGCACGCAAACTGGCCAGAAAGACGCAACAAAGCGAGGTACCCGTGCACCTGCGTAATGCTCCGACCAGCCTGATGAAACAGTTGGGCCATGGTGCCGGCTATCAGTATGCGCACAACAGCAAGGATGCCGTTGTCGAACAGCAGCATTTTCCCGATGGTGTGGCATTGTCACAACTGTATTCACCCAATGAACGCGGTTTTGAACGCTCGCTAAAGGAACGCATGGATTGGCTGGAAAAACGCAGGGCCAGAATGAGGGAAACATGATGATTCGACAGCTTGCTGCAGTGGCAATCGGGGGAGCGGCAGGTGCTGTCATGCGCTGGCTGGTTGCATCCGGGGTGCAAAAAGTGGCCGGAGGCGCTTTCCCATGGGGTACATTTGCAGTGAATGCGCTGGGTAGTTTCCTGCTCGGTTTTCTCTTTGTCTGGTTGATTGAACGTTCAACAGCCAGTGAACTGGTCAGGCTGGCCATCACCGTTGGTTTTCTCGGCGCATTTACCACCTTTTCAACCTATTCACTGGAATCAGTCAGGTTGTTACAGGAAGGCGCTTTTTCTCTGGCCTTTGGCAATATTATTGGTCAGGTCATGCTCTGCCTGCTGCTCACATGGCTTGGCATACAGCTCGCAAGAGTTTTATAAGGGCTTGTTCCAAAGCAGTGGGCTTATATGAAAAGATATTTTAAAATAAATAGTTATTGAGGTTATATAATGCATTACATGAAATTGTTTTTGCTGATGTTTACTTCAGCCACTTGTCTGCAAGAACGTAACGGTACACATTAAAGCCATGAAATACCTGTCTGCATTCCTTGTTGCATTATTTGTGTTGGCCGGCTGTCAGGTTAACGGGGCAGGCCTGGTGCTTGCACCGGGCTGGATTTATCATTCACTGGGGGCGTGGAAGCAGCTTATGCCCAACCAGATGGTTTTATCGCCGGATAGTCACTGGCTCTATTTTGGCAGTGAAATCGGTGAATACGCTCCGTTGGCCGGTGTGGCGGCATTGAGTACTGAAAGTGGACGGACGCATGTGCTGGTTCAGGGGCTGCGCAATGTCAACGGACTACGCCTTGCCCCGGATGGTTCTCTGTGGATAGCTGAAGGAACTGATCAGGGCGGTATCTGGCGCATGGTTCAGCCGGATCATTTCCCTGATGAGCAGCGCGTGAATCCGGTGACACGGGAGAGTACTTATCCCGGCATTGCACCGTTCCGGTTTGCCGGCCGCTTTTCCCATCGGGCTATAGCATTTTCTGCAGATCACCGTTTTGCCTATCTGGCCGATGCGGCCACTGGCGGTAGTTTGTACCGGCTGGATATTCGGGCTCGTCAGTTGAGTGTATTGCACAGTGAAAAAGGGTGGTTAAAGGTTATTCCGGAAGATGCTGTAACAATGGGGCATAAATTCGGAGCTGCATCATTTGCTTCGATTGCTGATATCGAACCGATGCAGGATGGCTCGTTTTTACTTGCTGAAGCAGGCTCGGGAAAAATTCTCAGATTTGATGATCAAGGTGATAAACCACAGTTGGAAACCTGGCTTCAACGAGAGGAATTACGTCAGCCGGTTGATTTGGCCTGGGATGAAACACGCAAGTGGTTATGGATTGCTGATGAAGCCATACCATCCACACTATGGGCGTGGGATGGTCATGAGCTGCATCATATTGTGCGGCATCCATCATCTCGCATCAGTGCCGTGCTGGCCGCTGATAATCATATCTATGTGAATTTACAGCGCGGACGTAACAACCCTTCCATGACATTTATATTGCGTGAACGCCATCAGGAATAAGTAAGCTCCCCGGTTATCAATACTGCTGCGCGATCATCACACCGATTCATGCATAATCCGGGTTACATTCGCTGGCCGGACAGCGTTTCAAGGATATCTTCACCGCGATACTGCAGTGCCTCGGCAATATGACCGGCACGTACTTCTCTCGAGTTGGCCAGATCGGCAATGGTACGTGCCACTTTGAGAATACGATGATAGCTGCGGGCGGAAAGTGAAAAGCGGTTCATGGCAGTATCAAGCAGTTTTGCACCTTCCGTATCCGGTCTGGCATAACGTTCTATTTCCTCTGTGCTCATGCGGGCGTTTGTGCGCGCTTCACCCAGACGCTGATATTGCAGTTTCCGGGCAGCCTGTACGCGTTTGGCAATGGTCGCGGAGGATTCACCGGCCTGCATACCGGCCAGTTCCTGCCGTTCTACCGGAGGCACGTGAATTCTCAGATCAAAACGATCCAGTAACGGGCCTGAAATACGGCTGATATATCGCCTTACTTGCGAAGGCGAACAGCGGCACGCTTTGGTCGGATGACCGAGATAACCGCAGGGGCACGGATTCATGGCGGCGATCAATTGAAATCGGGCTGGAAATTCTGCCGAATCAGCTGCACGTGCGATATTGACGCGACCGTCTTCAAGCGGCTGACGCAATGTTTCCAGCACCACACGTTTGTGTTCAGGTAATTCATCGAGAAACAGAATGCCATGATCGGCTTTGGAAATCTCACCGGGTCTGGGGTTGCTGCCACCACCGATAATAGCGACATCGGATGCGGAATGGTGCGGCTGTCTCAATGGTGGCACCAGACTCATGGGCTGGCGGGATGTGTCACCGGAAATGCTGTAAATACGAGTAACATCCAGTGCCTGTTCCATGGTCAGTGCTGGCAGGATACCCGGGAGTCGCTGGGCCAGCATGCTTTTTCCAACGCCGGGAGAACCGGTCATCAGAAGATGATGGGCGCCGCTGGCTGCAATTTCCAACACACGACGTGCCTGCTGTTGCCCCCGGATATCAGCCATGTCCGGCATATTTTCGGGCATAGCATGACGTAGCGCTGTTGATTCGGCTGCAGCCAGAGGCTGACTGCCGTCCAGGTGCCGGGCTACGGCCAGCAGATGCTCTGCCGGGAATACATTCAGCCCCTGAACAGCTACAGCTTCTGTTATATTTTCTGTCGGCACAATGATATCTTCGAAGCCTTTGGAACGCGCAAATAAAACCAGAGGAAGGACACCATTGACAGCGTTCAGACGACCATCCAGCGCCAGTTCACCGATCAAAAATGGCAGTTTAACTTTAATGGTTGTTTTTTTCTCAGCCGATAACCGGAGTTGTTTTTTACTGCCTTGTTCAATATCAATCTGTCCGGATGCCATTAGCAGTCCAATAGCAATGGGGAGGTCGAAATGGGAACCATCCTTGCGTTTATCGGCCGGGGCCAGATTGACCGTGATTCGACGCAGCGGAAATTCAAATCCGGAATTTACAACGGCTGCACGGACCCGGTCACGTGCCTCACGCACAGCCGCTTCGCCCAGTCCGACCAGCGTCCAGCAGGGCAGGCCTTTTGAAAGGTCCACCTCAACATCCACGGCCTCGGCATCGAGGCCGCGCAGGGATGCTGAGCCGAGGCGGGCCAGCATTATTTCGAAAGGTTTTTCAATTGAGCTTCCAGGTCTGCTATTCGCGCTTCCAGTGCGGTCAATTCATCCCGGGCTTTGCTTAATAACGCTTCCTGCACCTGCATGCGTTCATGGGTGACCACATCAAACTGGGATAGAGCACCTTCGACAATACTGCGCACCTGCGTTTCAGCGCCTTGTTTCAAGCCACCCAGCATGCGTATACCGCCGGCAATTTTTTCTGCAATATCATCTATGGGTTGATTGCTATTGGTCATTTTATTTCTCCGGTTTCAAGGTGTTTTTTTCGTTGCTAATTGATGCTGGCTTTCAAATAGGCCATTTTTCCCGAAGGCATTTTTACTTTCAGCCAGCCTTTGTTGCCTGTTTTCACTGCTGCCAGCCTGGCACCGGGTCGAAACCATCCGAGTCGTTTTGAAAGAACGGTTGGTTTGGCACGCAGATTATGAAATCGGGATTTTTGAATATCTGCACCTTTGGGCAGTTTTTTCAGTTCGGCATGAATCATCTGCACAATTACGCGTTCAACTGATTCTTCTCTGGTTGTGGCTTTTACCCGGATATGTGCAGTGGTTAAACGTTCTGTCTGTTTTGTCAGGATAATTTCGCCATCCAGTTTGTTGTTATTGAAGACGATCCCGTAACCGCCTTCCTGCTGGATTTCCAGTAAATCAATATTCAACTGCATTTCCAGCAGTGCTTTCTGGGTTGCAGCCAGTGTCATACGTATGCTGTAGGGAAAGCTTTCCTCTTCGCCGGAGAACTCGTCAGCCACAACGCCATACAAAGCTCCGGGAATGGCTGCAACAACAGCTAATGAAGCGCATCCGGACAGGCAAAGGGAAAACAGGGCAATGCAGGGATATGTATAGCGTTGATTCAGCCACCCCATTTTTGAGCCTCGGGATTGGGAAAATCAAGGTGGTCAAGTACACGGTTAACCAGGAAATCAATAATTTCGTCCAGAGTGCGGGGTCTGTGATAAAAGCCTGGCATGGCCGGAATGATATGTGCCCCCAGACGGGACAGTTTGAGCATGTTTTCGAGATGGATGGTCGAGAGAGGTGTTTCTCTGGGGACGAGAATTAATTGCCGGCGTTCTTTCAGCATCACATCAGCAGCTCTTTCAATCAGGTTGTCCGAGGCCCCGCTGGAAATGCGGGCCAGCGTGCCCATGGAACAGGGGATGACCACCATTTTTTTGATGCCGGCCGAGCCGGAAGCTGCAGGCGAAAACCAGTCGTCAAGGGCATAGCAGCGCATCAGTTCATCGGAAATATTCAGGTGTTCTGACAGCGCAGACGTCAATGCTATTGTATCAGGCAAGGCAAGGCCTGATTCCTGTTTCAATACAACCCGGGCAGCATCGGATAGCAGGATATGCTGAAAGATACCGGCTGTTGCCAGTCGCTGAATCAGGCGCAGACCGTATGCTGCTCCTGAGGCGCCCGTTAATGCGACAATCACTGATTCGGTTTCTGTTTGATTCGTCAACGTCTGGCTACCTCCCTGAATGACACTGTTATTTAAGGAAACACTGACACATCAGTGTTTCCGTGCAGGCCATGGACGGCCTGCCAAACCAGGCGCGATTTTGCCTGATTTGTAAGCTCAGGCAAAACCGCGCTTTCGCCTGAGCGAACTGATTTTTGCCAAGAGGGCAATAAATCAGCATCTCCTTAATCACATATTGCCATTTTTTCCGCTACGAGGCAAAGAGGCTCTGTGTTACATTGAAAAACTTTCACCCAGATACAGGCGGCGAGCATCCGGGTGATTGATGATTTCGTTGGCATTTCCCTGCACAAGAATTCTGCCTTGGTTCATCAGATATGCCTGATCACAAATAGACAGGGTATCGCGTACATTATGATCGGTAATGAGAATGCCGATGTCCTTGCTGCGCAACTCGGAGATAATGGTCTGGATATCTTCAACGGCGATCGGGTCAACACCGGCAAACGGCTCATCCAGCAATAAAAATTTTGGTTTGGTGACCAGGGCACGTGCGATTTCAGTACGTCGGCGCTGTCCGCCGGACAGCGTGAATGCTTTCTGGTGTTGCACACCTTCAATACCCAGGTCGATCAGCAGGGATTCCAGTTCTTCCTCAATCTGGATATCGGGAAGATCCAGCGTTTCAAAAATTGCCAGCAGGTTATCCCTGACAGTCAGTTTGCGAAAAATACTGGCTTCCTGAGGTAAATAGCCAATACCTTTACGGGCACGCAAATACATGGGCAGATGAGTAATATCCTGTTCATCAAGACTGACACTGCCGCCATCTGCCGGAACCAGACCACAGACCATGTAAAAACTGGTGGTTTTGCCTGCGCCGTTCGGCCCCAGCAGGCCAATACACTGGCCGGAGTGGACATCAATATCGACATCCATGACTACCTGCTTGTTGCGATAGCTCTTGCATAAAGCTCTGGCAGAAAGGTGATGGGAAGTCATTTCTTTTTATCCGCAGCAGGCAGGATATCGGCACCTGATCCTGCCGATTC
>JAUZQH010000214.1 GCA_030951065.1 Mariprofundus sp.
CGAGGCAGTGAGAATGTCGCGGTGCTGATTGAAAGGGGAAGGCATGGCTGACGTGCTGGTTGGTATGGGCTCCAATATCGAGCCTGAAGATAATTTATTGCGGGCAGCAGCAGCGCTGCGCGCCGAGTTCGGGCATGTGAAATTTTCATCTGTCTATCGCTCGCCGGCAATTGGCATGGATGGCGATGATTTTCTCAATGCCTGTTGCGTATTTCATTCAAACCTCACGCAGTCCGATTTGCGTCGTCGTATGAAAACGCTGGAAGATGCCCAGGGGCGTGATCGCTCCTGCGGTTCATGGAAGCCGCGTACGCTTGATCTGGATATACTGATGTATGATGGCGAGCTGGTGGATGATGAGTTGTATCGGTATGCTCATGCGTTTGTGCCAGCCTCTGAGCTGGTGAAGATCGGAAAATCCGCCCCGTGTACCGGACAATTAACCTCAGTGGGTTTGCGCTTGTAAAACGGCCTGATAGCCCTACAATTCAGCAACCGCTGCGTGTGCATCAGGAAGCGGCCAGACAACCCGGAGAATAATGCATGTTGATCGCTGTTCCAGCCGAAACACAATCCCATGAAAAACGCGTGGCAGCTACGCCCGAGACGGTGAAGAAGTTCATTGCCGCCGGTTGTGATGTGGTGCTTGAAAAAGGCGCCGGTTCACTCGCCAACTATCCGGACGATGCCTATATCGAACAGGGCGCTCGTCTGGCCGATGATTTTGTTGCCGCTTGCGCAGATGCCGACCTGGTGTTGAAAGTGAGCCCGCTCAATGCGGACGAACTCACGCATGTTAAACAGGGGGCGGCAGTGGCCAGTCTGATGGCGCCATTTGGTAATCCGCTATTACAGGATTATGCCGATGTCGGTCTTGCCTGTTTTTGTATGGAAATGATCCCGCGTATTTCGCGGGCGCAGTCGATGGATGTGCTGTCATCGCAGGCTAATATCGCCGGTTACAAATCGGTGTTGCTGGCCATGGAGCATTACCAGCGCTTTTTCCCCATGCTGATGACGGCTGCCGGGACGGTGCAGCCGGCCAGGGTGCTGGTGATGGGTGCCGGCGTAGCCGGGCTGCAGGCTATTGCTACAGCACGACGTATGGGGGCGAGTGTTGAAGCCTTTGATGTGCGTGCTGCGGCCAAAGAACAGGTGGAGAGCCTGGGAGCGAAATTTGTTGAAGTAGCGGCGGATGCTGATGCCGAAGATGCAAGTGGCTATGCCAAAGAGATGGATGATGACTATAAGCGACGTCAGGCTGAATTGATCGCTGAGCATGCCGCTAAATCGGATGTCATTATTACCACAGCATTGATTCCCGGACGGCCAGCCCCTGTATTGATTACCGAAGAAATGGTGCGGAGTATGAAGGCCGGTTCGGTGATTGTTGATATGGCTGTTGAATCGGGGGGCAACTGCCCGTTGTCCGAGCCGGATGCAGTGGTGGTCAGGCATGGCGTGACACTGGTCGGTATTAGCAATATTCCGGCTCTGATGGCCACTGATGCCAGTAGCCTGTATGCGCGCAACCTGTTTAATTTTATCTCACCGATGTTGCAGGATGATGGCAGTTTGCAGATTAACCGGGAAGATGAGGTGGTTGAGGCGGCGCTGTTGTGTGTCGACGGGGAGTTTCTAAAACCTGAACTGCTGTCGAAGGGGGGAGCATCGTGAGTCCAGCCGCTATTGAGCATGTCGCACAAACGGCGCATGCATCCAGTGTTGATCCGTTTGTGTTTTCATTCACCGTATTTGTGCTGGCGATTATTGTCGGCTACCACGTGGTCTGGACGGTGACACCGGCACTGCATACGCCGCTGATGAGTGTTACCAATGCCATCTCCAGTATTATTATTGTCGGCGCACTGCTGGCGGCGGGTCCTGTTGAAATGAGTCTGGCCACAGTGCTCGGTTTGATTGCAGTGGGGCTTGCAGCTGTGAATATCTTTGGTGGCTTCATGGTGACGCAGCGCATGCTTGCCATGTTCAAAAAACGGAAATAGGGGCGACTATGCTATCAGTCAATATGGTGGCGATGGCCTACCTGCTTGCATCGGTGCTTATTATTTTTGCACTCAAGGGGTTGGCCAGCCCGGAAACGGCAAGGCGCGGCAATGCGCTGGGTATGCTGGGTATGGGTATAGCCGCACTGGTGACCCTGCAGATGGATGCAGTCCAGAATTATGTCTGGATTGTGATAGCGATTACTGTCGGGGGACTGCTTGGCGGTACGGTAGCGCGCAAGGTGCCGATGACACATATGCCGCAAACGGTGGCGTTTATGCACTCGCTGGTTGGCCTGGCTGCTGTATTGATTGCTGTTTCAGCTTTCATTGATCCGGGGGCCTATGGCATTGCCAATGCTGAAGGCGGTTTGTACATGGCCAGCCGTATTGAACTGTTCCTCGGTACGTTTATCGGCGCCATTACATTTACCGCTTCGTTGATTGCTTTCGGTAAATTGCAGGGAATTTTGTCCGGCAAGCCACTGGTGTTTGGCGGGCAGCATCTGCTGAATCTGGCGCTGGGCATCGTCATGGTCGGGGCTGGTATTATATTCTGCATGAACGAAGCGACATTGCCTTTTATGGTGATGCTGGGTGTTGCACTGGTTCTGGGAGTGCTGTTGATTGTGCCGATCGGTGGCGCGGATATGCCGGTGATTGTATCCATGCTGAACTCCTATTCGGGTTGGGCAGCAGCGGGTATCGGTTTCACGCTGGGTAATAATATGCTGATTGTGGCTGGTGCGCTGGTCGGTTCATCCGGCGCAATTCTGTCTTATATTATGTGTAAGGCGATGAATCGCTCATTAATGAATGTATTACTGGGCGGATTCGGTGGTGACACGGTCGCTGCAAGCGGTGCTGCCGGACAGGTGGCAGATCGTCCTGTCAAAAGCGGTGCGGCTGAGGATGCGGCGTTCCTGATCAGTAATGCACGTTCGGTGGTGATTGTACCGGGTTATGGTCTGGCGGTGGCTCGTGCTCAGCATGCACTGAAAGAGATGGTGGATGAATTGCTGGAGCGGGGTGTGCAGGTGAAGTTTGCTATTCATCCGGTAGCGGGCCGGATGCCGGGTCACATGAATGTGTTGCTGGCAGAGGCTGACGTGCCCTATGATATTGTGTTCGAAATGGATGAAATCAATTCTGAATTTGCCGATACTGATGTGGCGCTGGTGATAGGTGCCAATGATGTGACGAATCCGTCGGCCAAAACAGACCCGTCGAGTCCGATATACGGAATGCCGATTCTGGAGGTGTCCAAGGCAGAGCATGTGATTGTCATCAAGCGTTCTCTGTCACCGGGCTATGCCGGACTGGATAATGATTTGTTCTATATGGACAAAACCATGATGTTGTTTTCGGATGCCAAGCAGGCATGTGAATCAATCAAGCAGGCGCTTTGAGGGTAGGTTGAAAACTCAGAGGTCCCGAGTGCTCCATGGTCGGGCTTGATGTTATGAGCAGGGATGTGCTTGTTCAGAGAGCTCTTGATATCAATTATCGCGAACTATCAGGTTTTTAGGGGTTTGTTTTTAAATCTCCCGCCAGTTTGTCTTTGTAGCGCGCCTGAGTCGCTTGTTTTAGCAGCCGGCACGGTCGCGAGATCTGTTATTCGGCTTGGATGACTTCGGTTTTGAGCCAGATTTATGGCGTTGTTATGCGTGATCTGGGCGGTAAGGGGTTATTCATATCCGCGTGTTCATTTTCACAAATGATTGTTGTTGTAGCAAGGTAGTTGATAGATGTTTAAAAGCTGTTGACAGTCATATTGGCCGACACTATGGTTCGCGACCCTTCGCCGGGGCTCCGTTTTTTGACGGCAGTTCAGCGTAGTGAAAGCTAGAGATGAGGTAACAATGCCAACAGTCAACCAGTTGATTCGCAAGCCGCGCAAGGACAAGCGCAAGATTAATAAAGTTCCTGCCCTGCAGGCTTGCCCGCAGCGTCGCGGTGTATGTACGCGTGTATATACCACGACACCTAAAAAGCCGAACTCGGCCCTGCGTAAAGTGGCCCGTGTGCGTCTGACCAACGGCATGGAAGTTACGGCTTACATTCCAGGTGAAGGACACAAGCTTCAGGAACATTCCGTGGTGTTGATTCGCGGCGGTCGTGTAAAGGATTTGCCGGGTGTGCGTTATCATATCCTGCGTGGTGTGTTGGATACTACGGGTGTTGAGGGTCGTAAGCAGGCTCGCTCGAAGTATGGCGCCAAGCGTCCCAAGTAAGACAAGAGAGGAATAGACAGATGCCACGTAAAGGACCAGCCCCCCGTCGCCCGATTGTTCCGGATGCGAAATTTGGTGATACCAGAGTTTCCACCGTTGTGAACAAGGTGATGCTTGATGGAAAAAAGAATATTGCGGAAGCTATTGTTTATGATGCCATGGATATAGCATCCCAGAAGACCGGTGCCGAGCCGCTGGCTGCATTGCATAATGCGCTTGAGGCAGTGCGTCCTCAGGTTGAGGTTAAGTCCCGCCGCGTGGGTGGTGCGACTTATCAGGTTCCGATCGAAGTGTCTGATCGCCGTCAGCAGTCATTGGCTGTGCGTTGGCTGGTAGAGTATTCCCGTAATCGTTCGGAGCATACTATGGCTGAGCGTTTGGGTAATGAAATAGCTGATGCTGTTAGTGAGCGTGGCGGTGCTTATAAGAAACGTGATGAGACCCATCGCATGGCCGAGGCTAACAAGGCATTTTCTCACTTCCGTTGGTAAGTGGTTTTGCCGTAGTTTAAAGGCTACGGCTGATTGGGTCGAAAGGCTCGGATAGTATTAAAAGTTTAACAGTAAAAGAGATAGTTCTTTTATAATTTGATGGACGAAGGAGTAGCGACGTGGCTCGTAAAACACCGCTGGAACGTGTGCGCAATATCGGCATTATGGCTCATATTGACGCTGGTAAAACAACAACGACTGAGCGTGTCCTGTTCTATACGGGCGTGAGCCACAAGATCGGTGAAGTGCACGATGGCGCTGCCACCATGGACTGGATGGAGCAGGAGCAGGAGCGTGGAATCACGATCACTTCAGCTGCTACGACCTGTACCTGGGATAACCATCAAATTAATATTATTGACACTCCCGGCCATGTGGACTTTACCATTGAGGTTGAGCGTTCTCTGCGTGTGCTTGATGGTGCTGTCGGCGTGTTTTGTGCTGTGGGTGGTGTTCAGCCGCAGTCAGAAACAGTCTGGCGCCAGGCAGATCGTTACGGTGTTCCCCGTATTGCTTTTGTAAACAAGATGGATCGTACAGGTGCTGATTTCTTCAACGTGGTTGACGAGATTCGGGAGCGCCTGGGTCACAATGCAGTAGCTCTGAATATTCCTATCGGGGCGGAAGAAGGTTTCCAGGGTGTGGTTGATCTGGTTTCCATGAAAGCGATTGTCTGGAAAGATGAAGCCATGGGTGCGATGTACGATGTCATCGATATCCCGGAAGATCTGCAGGAAATTGCTGAACAGCGGCGTGAATTGTTGCTCGATGCGGTGCTGGTTAATGATGAAGAGCTGATGATGGCCTATCTTGAAGGCGAAGCGATTGATCAGGATGCGCTGAAGGCATGTATTCGTAAGTCTGTGCTGGATATTAGCGTGATTCCTGTCCTGTGCGGTACTGCATTTAAAAACAAGGGCGTACAGACATTACTGGATGCAGTGGTTGATTACATGCCTGCGCCGGTGGATGTGCCTGCCATTAAAGGTGTTAATCCGGATACAGAAGCCGATGATGAGCGTCACTCCTCTGATGATGAGCCGTTTTCTGCACTGGCATTTAAGGTCATGACTGATCCGTTCGTAGGTACGCTGACTTTCTTCCGTGTTTATTCAGGTGTGGCCGAGGCCGGTTCCTATGTGATTAACTCGACCAAGAACAAGAAAGAGCGACTGGGTCGTATTCTGCAGATGCATGCCAATGAGCGTTCCGAGATCAAGGAAGTGCGCGCAGGCGATATCGCCGCTGCAGTTGGCCTGAAGGCAACCACAACCGGTGATACGCTGTGTACCCCTGATGCACCAATTATTCTGGAGCGCATGGAGTTCCCCGAGCCGGTGATTTCCGTGGCAATCGAGCCTAAAACCAAGGCGGACCAGGAAAAAATGGGCGTCGCTCTGGCACGTCTGGCGGCAGAGGATCCGTCATTCCGTGTGCGTACAGATGAAGAAACCGGACAGACTATTATTTCCGGTATGGGTGAATTGCACCTGGAGATTCTTGTCGATCGCATGCGTCGTGAGTTCAATGTTGATGCCAATGTAGGTAAGCCTCAGGTGGCTTATCGTGAGACGATTCGTTCAGCGACCAAAGCGGAAGGCAAATTTGTGCGTCAGTCCGGTGGCCGTGGTCAGTATGGCCATTGCTGGCTGGAAATTGAGCCTTTGGAAGCCGGTGCCGGCTTCGAATTTGTGGATAAAATCACCGGTGGTGCTATTCCGCGTGAATATATTCCTGCTGTGGGCAAAGGCTGTGAAGAAGCTATGGCCAACGGTGTGCTTGCCGGCTATCCGATGGTAGATATCAGGGCGACTGTGGTTGATGGTTCCTACCATGATGTCGATTCCAACGAGATGGCTTTCAAGGTGGCTGGTTCCATGGGCTTCCGCAAGGGTTGTCTGGAAGCCAATCCGGTAATTCTTGAGCCGATGATGGAAGTCGAAGTGGTGACGCCAGAAGACTATATGGGCGACATCGTGGGTGACTTGAACCGTCGTCGTGGTCGTGTGCTGGGTATGGAAGATCGTTCCGGTGTCAAGGTGGTTGAGGCAGAAGTGCCGTTGTCCGAAATGTTCGGTTATTCGACCAACGTCCGTTCAATGTCACAGGGGCGTGCAACATACACCATGCAGTTCAAGCATTATGAAGAAGTTCCAAAGAATATCGCGATGGAAATCATTGCGGCAGTTAAGGGTTAAGGAGTAAATCATGGCAAAGGAAAAGTACGAGCGGACCAAGCCGCACGTTAACATTGGCACCATTGGTCACGTTGACCATGGCAAGACGACGTTGACAGCTGCGATCACGAAAGTATTGGCAGAAAGTGGTGGTGCGGAATTCAAGGATTATGGCGATATTGATGGCGCCCCTGAAGAGCGCGAGCGCGGTATTACCATTGCAACGGCTCATGTTGAGTATGAGACAGCAA
>JAUZQH010000215.1 GCA_030951065.1 Mariprofundus sp.
ACATGCCGCGATACTGAACAATGCCAGTCATAGGACCATTTTTGTTGACGTTGGCTCCGGCTGCAGATTTAAGATAGTCCGTGCTATCCACGGGCTGAAAAGTCTGTTCATCCGGTTTAATGGTGATGCTGTCCAGTTGTACGGGGGCGTTGCCTTCAACCTGAATAACCGCTGTATCGTCGGCGGCGTATGCTGTTGCAGAAAGAAACAGCAAACCGGCGATGACGGGCAAGGTGCAATGGCGGGCTCGAATTACATCGATGCGATGTATGTGATCCATATTGATAACTCCCTTATATATGTTTTAACAGGGCGAATCTTACGGTGCTGGAAAGGATTATTGGATGTGGCAAAATGTCGCATGTGCATGAAGTGCTCTTGTTGTACTATTGCCCGAAGCCGTGCGGCCTACAGAGGTAATGGAATAATCATGCGTTTGCTAGACACAGATCGAAGCTCGAAGGTCGCTGCCGTATTGCCGGGTAATATGGGGCGTGTATTGCTGATGCGTGCTGTGCTGATTCTATGTCAGTTGTTACTGGTATTGTTGTCGTTATTGTATGATGGTATCACTCTGTCGCTGGCGCCAATCATGGCCGTGATCACCATCTATATTACGGTCAATGTCGTTTCTTTGCTAACACTGCTGGGTAACAGGAGGCCATCGGAACGGGTGTATTTTTTCCAGCTCTTGCTGGATGTACTGTTTTTGACACTGCTGCTCTATTATTCCGGTGGTTATACGAACCCGTTTGTTTCGCTTTATCTGCTGCCACTGATTGTGGTTTCCACGACGATGGAGCGACGATATGCCTGGACAATGTCGGGTGTAGTAATGTTTTGCTATACGTTGATGGTATTCGAATATCATCCCCTGTTTGTGATGGGCGGCGAACATGGCAGCCAGTTTGCCGGATTTCACCTGCATTTGCTCGGCATGTGGTTCAGTTTTGCTCTAAGTGTCAGCCTGATTGTATTCTTCATCATGCGTATGACCCAGAGTATCCGGGAGCGTGATACCCGTTTGGCGAAAATGCGAGAAACTGCTGAACGAGACAGCCATATTCTTGCGCTGGGTGCAATGGCAGCCGGTGCGGCACATGAACTGGGTACACCGCTGGCGACCATGGCCGTAGTATCGCATGAACTGGCTTGTGATTTTGCCGATAACAAAGAGGTTGCCGAGCAGGCCGCTATACTCAAAAATGAACTGGCTCGCTGCAAACAGGTCTTGTCACAACTGTCTGCCAGTGCCGGTCAACTGCGTGCGGAAGACGGGCAAGGCATTGCCTTTGATCGTTTCATTCGGGATGCCATTACACACTGGCAGGTAATGAGGCCGCAAGCCGAACTGAGGCTGAATCCGCAGACGGAAGGCAGTGCGCCGGAACTGGTGGCCGATTTCACACTAACGCAGGCTTTGTATAATCTATTAAATAATGCAGCCGATGCCGAAGCACGTGGCATATTGGTCAGCTTCGGCTGGGATGCACAACAGCTCTGGCTTGAAGTGCGCGATCAGGGTGAAGGATTTCCACAGTATGTTCTGGAGCAGGTCGGTCAGCCTGAAATTTCGAGCAAAAGTACCGGCCACGGTTTGGGGCTGTTTCTCAGTCGTGCGGTTGTGGAACGTCTCGGTGGCCGGCTACAGTTATTCAACCCGGATGGTGGGGGTGCCTGTGCGCGTATCGTGTTACCAAGAGGCTAGCTATGACGCACTTATTACTGGTCGATGACGATACAGTTTTCTGTCAGGTGTTGGGCAAGGCATTTGAAAAACGCGGTTTCGATGTCTGGGTGGCCCATGATGTGAGTCAGGCGATGGAACTGGTTGGCCGGCGTGGGGCTCCTGATTATGCCGTCGTCGATCTTTCCATGCCGGGCGGTTTGTCCGGGCTGTCACTGGTGGAGCAGTTGCATAAGCGTTTTGGCTCGCAGCTTGGGATCGTGGTGTTGACCGGTTATGCAAGCGTTGCGACTGCAGTGGAGGCAATCAAGCTTGGTGCGGTACATTACCTGGCCAAACCGGCCAATGCGGATGAAATCATTCAGGCCTTCGGCAAGCAGCAGGGCGACTCGGATGCAGATGTTGTCGAAAACGCGGTATCGGTTAAAAGGCTCGAATGGGAGTATATTCAGAAAGTGTTAAACGATTGCGATGGCAATATTTCGGCCGCCGCAAGAAAACTGGGTTTGCATCGGCGTACTTTGCAGCGAAAGCTTTCCAAACGACCGGTAAAAAACTGACAGGGTTATATTTCGATACACTGTGGACAGGTGCCGCTCAAGATCCGTTGTTCATGGTCGATATGCCAGTGCTCGAGCGCTGCCGGTAATCGTGGCAGTTCTTTCTGCTCATCGTTCAGGTCAATGATTGCTTTGCAGCGCTTGCAGAAGGCATGATGGTGCGGGCTTGTATTGCTGTCAAAAACGGTATTACCACCTACCTCAAAGCGACTGAGCAACCCGGATGATTCAAATTGTCCGAGTGTCAGATAGATGGTATTCATTGAAATCGCCGGGTGGGCACTTCGCAGTGTTTCGTAGGCTGTACGGGCTGTAATATGTATTGGTTTTTCCAGCACCAGTTCGGCGACAGCCAAACGTTGCGGTGTGACACGCAGGCCGTGTGAGCGGAGCAGGGTGGGGATGCTTTGCAATGTTGACATGCGCACATTATTCCATATTGTTCCTAGATAGTAAATATTCTTGGAAAGGAGAGGTTATGAAATTATTGTCTTGCGGTACAGGTATTTTATTTTTACTGCTATCCGGGCTTGCCGTGGCCGGTGAACGGCCTGCCGATATCCCTGAAGGCATGGGTGTGTTGCCGACCACTGTTCCGATTCCGGCTGATAATCCGATGAGTAAACCAAAAACGGAACTCGGAAAGCAACTTTATTTTGATCCGGCTCTGTCCAAGAGCGGCCATATCTCATGTAATTCCTGCCATAATCTGGGTACATGGGGTGTGGATAATCAGGCGCGTTCCATCGGTCATAAATGGCAACGTGGCGGTCGTAATGCACCGACATCATTCAACTCCGGGTTCTGGTCGGCTCAATTCTGGGATGGACGTGCACCGCAGCTGGAAGATCAGGCCAAGGGCCCACCGATGAATCCGGTTGAAATGGCGGATGATTCTGAAGAGGAACTGATGTCCCGACTGAAAGAAGCCGGTTATGCACCGTTGTTTGATAAAGTGTTCGGCAAAAACAGCCTGTCATTCGATAATATGGCCAAAGCCATTGCAGCATTTGAACGTACACTGCTGACACCGGATGCACCGTTCGATCTCTATGTGCAGGGTAAAGGTAATATCAGCACAGCAGCCAAACGCGGTATGAAGAAAGTAGCCGAAATTGGCTGTACCAGTTGTCACTCCGGTCCATTGTTTACCAATAATACATATCAGCAGTTTCTCTATGGTACGGATGACGGACGCAAGTCGGTAACCGGCAAAGCCGAAGATGATCATTTCTTCCGCGTTCAGTCCTGGCGGAATGTGGCGATGACTGCACCGTATTTCCATGACGGGTCGGTCAAAACTCTGTCGGAAGCCGTACGTATTATGGCGAAAGTACAACTGGACACAAAACTGTCCGATAGCGATGTGGCGGATATTGTCGCATTCCTGAAGACGCTCACCGGCAAAGCACCGCAGGTAATCTATCCGGTATTCCCGCGTCCGGCCGGTTATGCCCTGAACTGGAAATAATAGACAGATAAGCATCCGCCATCGCACCGTATGATGGCAACAGTATTAAACGCAGGTCGGCTGATATCGGCCTGCGTTTTTTGTTGAATGGAGAGCTCAGATAATGTTTGCCAGAAATTGATGTCCTGTTACTGTGATGACGACCTGATTGCTTGATTTAACGCTATTTTTTTATTTCTCGATCAGGATCAGGTGTTTATCATCATCGGTTGGTTCGTTGGATAGCACTGTAAAACCCTGTTCCTCGCATGAGCGGGGGACGTTCGCCAGTGGTTCGCCCTTGTTTAGCAATACTTCGAGCTGTTCACCCTGATCCATCTGCGCCAGTTTGAGTTTTACTTTTACAAATGTCATCGGGCAGGTTTCGCGCGTGATATCGAGAAAATGTTTCATGATCTGTTGTCCTTATATGGTGCTTAAATAAAGATGATGTGGGCTTCTTCAGAGTCATTCAGGAATGTGGCCACGCCGACGACATCCTGCACTTCTTCAATCAAATCACTCTGTTCCAGTTCCAGAATATGCATGGCCATTTCGCAGGCTACAATGCGGATGCCGAGGGCATGAGCTGCATCAATCAGCTCCGGCAGGGATGCGACATTGTGTTTTTTCATCATACCTGTCATCAGTTTGGAACTGGCACCGAAAAAATTCAGCCGGGAGAGTGGCAGGTTATTCAATCCACCCATCAGGAAATTGAATGCGCGAGCCATGATACTGTTGCCCATCGCTACACGGCCCTTTTTCTTTTTCAGGGCATTTAAACCCCAGAAGGTGAAAAACATGGTTACTTCACGATTGGTGGCTGCCGCACCGGTGGCGATTGTAAAGGCGGCGATCATTTTATCGAAATCGCCGGAGAAGCAGACGATGGAGATGTTTTTCTTGTTCGCAGGTAGATTCATGGCTGCACCTCTATGTATTCTTAAAAAGGTGGCGCAAGCTAATGGCCGCTGTTGAAAGGGCAATCGTGAGTTGTCTAATACTGATATCCGGGTATAGGCTGTTTTGCATTCCGGAGTATCGGTAGTGAATATGAATTGCAACAGAAGGAGGAATGAATGCGCGATGTAACGGCAAACAATACGGATATCATCAATCAGCTGGGGCCGCTGGCGGCGCTGGCAGGAAGCTGGGAAGGCGATGAAGGGGTTGATATTGCGCCGGGCCAGAATGGAGCGGTGGAAACAGCTTATCGGGAACGGTTAATATTCGAACCGCTAGGTCCTGTGGAGAATGGCCCGCAAATATTATACGGCCTGCGTTATTCGACTACGGCATGGCCGCTGGGTGCAGATGAGCCGTTTCATGAAGAAACCGGTTACTGGCTATGGGATGCAAAAGCAGGGCAGGTGATGCGTTGCTTTATGGTACCACGCGCAGTGACCATACTGGCTGGCGGTGATGCAAAGATTGACAGCAACAGTTTCAGTATGGCGGCAGATGCAGGTTCGGAAACGTTTGGCGTGTTATCCAGTCCATTTCTCGATCAGGCTTTCAAAACAGTACGTTACGAATTACAGGTGGATATTCATGCTGATGGTCGTTTCAGTTATGCCGAGGACACGCAATTACAGATTCAGGGGCAGGACGGGCTATTTCACCATACCGATACCAATACGTTGACGAGAGTGGCCTGATATTACAGCGATGGTCGAAATGAATCCTTTGGACAGTGCTCTGTGGATATGGTTGTCCGGCCTTGTGTTTGCGGTAAGTCATAGCCTGCTGGCATCGCAGAGCTGTAAACAGTGGGTATATGATCATGGTCTGCGTGAACCACGCTACCGGTTATTCTACTCGGTTGTTGCCGTGCTGGCGACGGCAGCATGGATTTTGTATGTGCATCAGTTGCCGGATACGGGGTTGTATCAGACTGACGGCTTACTATGGTGGTTGCTGGTTTCGGTGCAAATACTGGGACTGATCGTAGCGCTGGCCGCATTTCAACCGATTGATGGCCTTGTTTTTCTCGGCCTGCGAAAAGCAAAAACTTCCAACGACCCGTTCATTGAACGCGGGATATATCGCTGGCTGCGCCATCCCATGTATACCGGAGCGATGCTCGTGTTGCTGGCCATGCCGGAGCAGAGCTGGAACGGCCTACATTTCACTCTGGTCATATGTGTTTACTTCATCATTGGTGCGCAATTTGAAGAGCGCAGGATGATTGCACAGCATCCGGATTATCTTGCATACCGGCAACGTGTTGCCGCCTTTATTCCTTATCTTTAGCCGCGCGTTCGATCTGTTGTTGTTTCCAGTCCCGGTGTCGGCACATAATCTCGATGACCTCCTGTACATCATCGGTGACGGTAACCAGATCAAGATCACTGGCTGAAATCATACCTGTGTCCAGCAGCGTGGTGCGCGACCAGTCGAGCAGGCCTTGCCAGAAATCCGTACCGAACAACACCAGAGGCAGTGGATGGATTTTATGTGTCTGCATCAGGGTCAGTGCCTCAAAAAACTCATCCAGTGTTCCAAAGCCGCCCGGCATGCAGACATAACCCATGGATTGTTTAACAAACATAACCTTGCGTACAAAGAAATAACGAAATTGCAGGGAAACATCCTGATAAGTATTCGGATGTTGCTCCTGCGGCAGGTCAATATTCAGTCCGATGGAATGTGATCTTCCTTCCGATGCCCCCCGGTTGGCCGCTTCCATGATGCCAGGCCCGCCACCGGTAATAATATTGAAATTCACTTCGGCCAGACCTTTGGCCAGTTGTCTGGCCGTTTCATAGTAGGGATCACTGGGTTGCAGTCGGGCTGAACCGAAAATGGTAATGGCGAAATCCATCGGTGACAGTTTGTCGATACCTTCGGTGAATTCACTGATAATTCGAAATATACGCCAGGCTTCCGGTCCTTTCAGATCTTCAATCATGATTATTCTCCAGGTCGTTCGGTTTGTTCAATGTAGAGCGGAACAGACCGCTACCGATAGTCATCGTCTGGCCGGGAGATGGCCAGGTTTCATTCCGGCAAAGGTTGTTTACCCGGTTATTCATGTGCTGATTCACGCATTGATTAACCGGGTGATTTTGCTGCTCAGTGTTTCAATGGAAAAAGGTTTTTCTATGATTTTATCCATGTGGATATCGTCTTTATTATTTGATGCCCCCGGTTTATCATAACCTGTAGCAAACAGGACAGGGGCTGACATATCCATGCTGTGAATTTTTTCAGCAGCGGCTCTGCCTCCCA
>JAUZQH010000216.1 GCA_030951065.1 Mariprofundus sp.
CAAAAACAATGCGTGCACTGGATGATGTAACCAAAGATCAGTTACGTGACGATATCCCGTCATTTCGCGAAGGTGATACTGTTCGTGTGAATGTCCGTATTATCGATTTCAAGGATAGCAAAAAGGGCGTGGTTAAAACCGAGCGTTTGCAGGCCTATGAGGGCATTGTGATTGCCCGTCATAACAAGGGAATTTCAAGCAGTTTCACGGTGCGGAAAATTTCCAGTAATGTTGGCGTTGAACGCGTGTTTCCGTTGCACTCACCTATGCTGGAAAGCATCAAGGTAATACGCCATGGTCGTGTGCGCCGTGCCAAACTTTATTATCTGCGCGAACTGCGTGGCAAGGCGGCTCGTATCCGCGAACGTCGTTTCTAGGAACGTTCATTATTGAATATCAAGGGAGGCTTCGGCCTCCCTTTTTGTTTTTTGTGTGTTATAATCATCATGGCGCCAAAGTGAATTATGGGCACGGACTGACAATATGAGACATGCCGCTGAACATCCTCTCTCCAGGATCTCCAATATGGAGGCTACCTCACGCAGGCGTTTTTTAGTCTGGATCGGAGCAGGACTGGCTGCGCTGGCAATTCCTCGCCCACTATGGGCGGTTGAAGACCCAAAAGCTGCCTACCGGGAAACTATTGCTGTACTTACGATGCTCTATCATGGTGAAGTAGAATCTCACAGACGTTACGATGCCTATAAAAAGCAGGCACTGAAAGATGGGCATGTTAATATCGCTCACCTGTTTGCTGCTATGGCTGATTCTGAATCGGTGCACGAAAAGCGGTTCAGTGAAATTCTGGCCAAGCTGGGAGTGCAGGTTGAAACGACATCCGTTCCGGATATCCAGGTTGGAAGTACCAGGGAAAATCTCAAGTATGCCACAGATATTGAACTTTCCGAGATTGATGTCCGTTACCCTGAATATTTGGCACGCATCCGGGATGAAAAGCATAGCGATGCGCTTAAATTTATTAGCTATGCATGGAAATCCGAGCAGCAGCACCGTGAACTGATCAAGGATATTCAGTCAGGCACCGGGATATTTTTCGGTATGCTGGTTGAGCGTTTCCGCTCAACAAAAGTACGGTATTTTGTTTGCCATCACTGTGGTTCAACACTGACTGTCATGCCGGAAGAAAAATGCCCCGTCTGCGCTTTTCCTGTCAGCTGGTATAAGGAAATCAAATTGCCGGAACTTTGATGAACCGAATCGATGATTGATGCTTGGTTTCCGCTCGTTAGTTCATAGGATACGAGCATGACCAAACAATCTGACCCTTCCCGAATTCTTGCGCTGAAAGGCCACAGAGCATTGTCGGGTTTTCGCCGTGACAAGCTCAGGGATATGATGCTTGAACAGGGGCTTGTTCCTGCGAATATCACCTCCCATTATATTCATATTGCCGAGGTGTCCCGGTTATGGGAGCAGGCAGATACGGAGCAGCTGGCCCGGTTGCTGGGGCATGCCCCGGATGTGTTTGCGGAACAGCAATCCGATGATTTGTTTCTGGTTGTGCCGCGTATCGGAACCATTAGCCCATGGTCATCCAAGGCGACAGATATTGCCGGTCTGTGTGGGCTGGATGCCCTGATCCGGCTTGAGCGCGGTATCGCTTATCACATTTCCGGCATCCATCATGACCAGCATGCTGTGGTCTCCTCATTGCTGCATGATCGCATGACCGAAACGGTGTTATCCGATGCCGGGGAACTTTACCGGTTATTTATGCACCATGATCCACAACCTTTGGCTATTATCGATATCCTTTCCGGTGGGCGGGAAGCCCTGGAAGATGCCAATCGTGAGATGGGTTTGGCGCTGGCCGGGGACGAGATTGATTATCTGCTGGAGAATTTCAAGCAACTGAACCGGAATCCGTCCGATGCAGAACTGATGATGTTTGCCCAGGCCAATTCCGAACACTGCCGGCACAAGATTTTTAATTCCGACTGGATTATTGATGGTGAGGTTCAGGAAAGATCACTCTTCTCCATGATTCGCAACACACACCAGTTGAATCCGGAAGGTACGCTGGTGGCCTACAGTGATAATTCATCTGTTATCGAAGGTGGCAGGATCAGACGTTTTTACCCCGATGGTGACCGGCATTACCGGGCTCATGATGATGATACCCATATTCTGATGAAAGTGGAGACACATAATCATCCGACGGCAATTTCTCCATTCGCAGGTGCTGCTACCGGTTCCGGCGGTGAAATCCGCGATGAGGGGGCGACAGGGATCGGCTCCAAACCCAAAGCGGGTCTGTGCGGGTTTTCGGTTTCCAATCTACGTATTCCGGATTTTGAACAGCCATGGGAAATCAATTACGGTAAGCCCGAGCGCATTGTGTCCGCACTTGATATTATGATTGAAGGCCCGATCGGTGCGGCAGCTTTTAACAACGAGTTCGGTCGCCCGAATCTGGCCGGTTATTTTCGCACCTATGAGCAACTGGCAGGCGATGAACTGCGCGGGTATCACAAGCCGATCATGATTGCCGGTGGCGTAGGTAATATTGATGCGCGGCATGTACATAAAAAACGGGTACCCGCAGGCAGCCTGATTATTCAGCTGGGTGGTCCAGCGATGCTAATCGGTCTTGGTGGCGGAGCTGCATCGAGTATGGATACAGGTGCCAATGCTGAATCTCTGGACTTCGATTCGGTGCAACGGGGCAACCCGGAAATGGAACGGCGTTGTCAGGAAGTGCTTGATCGCTGCTGGCAGATGGGTGATCAGAATCCGATTCTGTTTATCCACGATATCGGTGCCGGAGGTTTATCCAATGCGGTGCCGGAACTGATCGATGATGCCGGTCGGGGTGGCTGGGTAGACCTGCGTGCCGTCCATAATATGGAACCGGGTATGAGCCCGATGCAAATCTGGTGCAACGAGGCACAGGAACGCTATATGTTGGCAATCGCACCGGAATCACGTGATCTTTTCACTGAAATCTGTGAACGGGAGCGCTGTCTGTTTGCCGTGCTCGGTGAAGCAACAGAAAAGCGGGATCTGGTGGTCAATGACCCCGAGTTCGGCAATCAGCCGGTGAATCTTTCATTGAATATGTTACTTGGTAAGCCACCGAAGATGACCCGGGATGTATGCAGGAAAGAGACTGTCGGCGTAGCTCTGGAGACAGCTGCTATTGACTTGAACGAAGCTGTTGAACGTGTCCTGCAACTGCCGGCCGTAGCCAGTAAAGAGTTTCTGATCACCATTGGCGATCGTTCAGTGACAGGGCTGGTGACACGGGATCAGATGGTAGGTCGTTGGCAGGTTCCGGTAGCCGATGTGGCGGTTACGGCAAGCGATTTTTGCGGATATACCGGAGAGGCTATGGCGATGGGTGAGCGCACACCGGTTGCGGTTCTTGATGCAGCGGCTTCCGGACGCATGGCGGTTGCCGAGGCGTTGACCAATATTGCAGCAGCCTCGATTGCAAAAATCGGCGATATAAAACTTTCTGCCAACTGGATGGCGGCTTGTGGACACTCAGGCGAAGATGCGGCTCTGTACGATACGGTCAAGGCAGTGGGTATGGAATTGTGCCCTGAACTCGGTATTTCCATTCCGGTTGGAAAGGATTCGTTATCGATGAAATCTGTATGGCAGGTTTGCCATGATGACGGGGGAACCGAACAGCGGGAAATGACTTCGCCGCTTTCCCTGATTGTTTCTGCTTTTGCGCCGGTGGAAGATGTGCGGAAAACATTGACGCCTGAACTCAAACTGGATCAGGGTGATACCGATCTGATTCTGATTGACCTGGGCGAGGGAAAGAACCGCCTGGGCTGTTCTGCTTTGGCACAGGTGTATGGCGCGACCGGCGAAGAAGTGGCGGATGTGAATGATCCGTCACTGCTCAAAGCCTTTTTTGAAACAGTGCAGCAGTTGAATCGTCAGGGGTTATTGCTGGCATATCATGATCGTTCCGATGGCGGCCTGTTTGTGACCCTTGTCGAGATGGCTTTTGCCGCACGCGCCGGTTTGGATATCCAACTGGATGCATTGGCTGGAGAGGCTCTGTCTTTGCTGTTCTGCGAAGAGCTCGGTGCTGTCGTTCAGGTGTGCAAATCAGACAGTGAGAAAGTGATGGGCGTATTGGCTGATGCAGGCCTGGCTCAAGTTTCCTGTCGCATCGGTCAGCCGACTTCCGATCGTCAAATCATATTATCTTCTCATGGTGAAACCCTGTTTGAAGCGGATGTGCTGGACCTGCAACAAGTATGGGCGGCAACGAGTTTCCGCATGCAGGCATTGCGCGATCACCCGGATTGTGCGGCAGAGGCATATGATGCAATCACCGATCGGGGTGATATTGGTCTGGTTGCCGAGTTATCATTTGATCCGGCAGAGAATATTTGTGCGCCGTATGTGAATAGCCGGCGGCCAAAAATGGCGGTATTGCGGGAACAGGGTGTGAACGGCCAGATTGAAATGGCCGCAGCTTTTGATCGTGCCGGATTTGATTGCCGTGATATTCACATGTCCGACATCATTGAGGGGCGTTTCAATCTGGATGATGTTCACGGGCTGGTTGCCTGTGGCGGTTTTTCCTTTGGCGACGTTCTCGGCGCAGGTCGTGGATGGGCAATGTCGGTGCTTTACAATGAACGGGCGCGAGTTCAGTTCGCTACCTTTTTTCATCGTGCCGGTACGTTTGCTCTGGGTGTTTGCAATGGCTGTCAGATGATGTCATCACTCAAATCGATGATTCCCGGAGCAGAAAACTGGCCGGGTTTTGGGCGCAACCGTTCTGAGCAGTTTGAAGCACGGCTGTTGCAGGTGGAAGTGCTCGATTCACCTTCAATGTTTCTTTCCGGTATGGTCGGTTCGAAGTTGCCGCTGGTGGTCGCCCATGGTGAGGGACGGGCTGTATTCGATTCGGATCAGCAACGTGCAAATGCGCAGGCGGCACTTCGCTATCTGGGCCCGAATGGCAAGGCTGCCGAAACATATCCGCATAACCCGAACGGTTCTCCGGACGGTCTGACCGGATTCACTACAGACGATGGTCGTTTCACAATCATGATGCCGCACCCTGAACGCATGTTTCGCAGTTGCCAGTATTCATGGCATCCGGACACATGGGGAGAAGACGGGCCGTGGATGCGTATGTTTCGAAATGCACGCTTGTGGGTTGGGTAGTCAACCCTGATTTTTTGTGAATGCGGTCGTACTTTTCAGGCCTCGTTGCTTATACCGATAGCTGCTTTTTCAGATTGACAGTTTAAATTGACAGTTTAAGGCCGCCATCTTCATCGTCATCACCAGAGCGCTGTAAAATGTCATCTATGCTGGTTTTATCATGACCATCACTTGATCCTTCAATTGTCGCCATTTTCATTTTCAGGCGCAGATTGTTGGCCGAGTCGGCATTCCGAAGAGCCTCGACCTCCGATATTTTAGCACTGTGCCATAACTGAAACAGAGCCTGATCAAAGGTGCGCATGCCATGCTGTTCACCTGCTTCCATGGTTTCCTTGATAGCTCCCACATCGCCTTTGAGGATGAGATCGGCAATGCGCGGAGTATTGATAAGGATTTCAATGGCAGCTGCGCGTTTGCCATCCACAGTTTTAACCAGCCGCTGCGAGAGAATAGCGCGCAGATTCAGCGATAAGTTCATATAGACTTGCTGGTGCTGTTCCTCCGGAAAAAAGTTAAGGATGCGATCCAGCGCCTGATTGGAATTGTTGGCATGCAAT
>JAUZQH010000217.1 GCA_030951065.1 Mariprofundus sp.
CGTCCAATGGTAAATGCCTGCGCCAGTCCTTTGGGCTCCGGCTGCTCAGCATACACAAGCTCAATACCCCATTGCGAGCCATCACCCAGCAAATGCTGGAAATGCGGCAAATCATGCGGTGTGGATATGACAAGGATTTCACGGATACCGGATAGCATCAGTGTAGAGAGTGGATAGTAGATCATGGGCTTGTCGTATACCGGCATCAGCTGCTTGCTGACTGCCAGCGTCAGCGGATGCAAGCGCGAACCGGTACCACCGGCAAGTATAATCCCTTTCATATCAATCCCTTGTTAAAATATCGACTCATTAAAGTGCCCACACATACTCCGATTATTCCAGCCTATCTGCATCAAAGCAAACTCTTTGCCTACGAGAACATAGAAAAGCAGTATTTCCCCACTCTCGGGCATGGCGTGAAATTTTCAAGCTTGTGATCCGAAAATTTCTTGGTCAGCCCCAATTTTCATCGCTTTGATCCGTCTATAGATACAATAACAGCTTCGCAGAAAGCCATTAAATTTGGACAAATGATAATGGAAATTGTCTTTCATTTCCTCTCTTTATATGAAATAAATCGCCTCGTATGCGATTGCATGGATGATAGCACTTTCATGCGCCTGGCAATTACGCCATGATTCATCAGATGAACCGTCCGGCCATTGCACACATCTATCCTGAACACCTGCGCCATAATTACAGGCTGCTCAAACAGCATGCCGGCAAAGCGGATATTATGGCCATTGTTAAAGCCAATGCCTATGGTCACGGCATTGAACTTGTAGCACCTGTGCTGTTTGATGAGGGATGCCGTCTTTTCGGAGTAACCGATGCCGCCGAAGGACGTCAACTGCGCCTCCTTCTCAAAACCGAAAAAGCTGAAATCACGCTGTTATCGGGCATTTTTGACCGGCAAGATGCCAGGATGGCGATAGATAAACACCTCACACCGGCCATCACCGAACCGGTTCAAGTTGAGCTGTTACATATGGAAAATTTTCGGGGCTCGGTCTGGCTTAAAGTCGACACCGGTATGAACAGGCTGGGCACAAGCGATGCAAAAGCCCTGACAAGGCAGTGTCAAAAAGCAGGCATAAAAGTTCGTGGCATAATGTCACATCTGGCCTGTGCCGATATGCCGGAACACCTGCTCAACAAACAACAGGCCAATGCGTTTACAATACTACGAAGGGAGGTCACGCCAAACTTGCCGGCCTCTCTGCTCAACAGCGCCGGCATGGTCAGCATGCCTGAATATTGTCTGGATGTGGTCCGCCCCGGCATCGCATTGTACGGATCAGAACCGGTTGCCGACCAACCGCTTGGGCTGAAGCCCGTTATGCAGCTGACCGGAGGTGTCATGCAAATACGCGACATTCCAGCCGGAGCGCAGGTCTCCTACGGTGCAACATACACAGCTGACAGCAGCATGCGTATTGCCGTAGTCAGCACCGGTTACGCCGATGGCTTGCCTCGAAGGTTAAGCAATCGGGGCTATGCTTTTTTTGCAGGGCAGAAACTCGATATCGTCGGGCGCGTCTGTATGGACTATACTATGCTTGATGTAACAGATGTAGAGATCAAGCAGGGAGATACCGTGGAATTCTGGGGAACCCATATACGGGCCAATGATGTAGCCCGATCAATAGACACGATCAGCTATACACTGTTCACCGGCATAGGTGCGCGCGTTCAGCGTATCGCGGAGTATTCCGGCTGATGTATTTCCTGCAGGCAATCGGAGCAACCGCTGAGCGACTGGCCCATGCGGTTGGCCTTTACCCGCTGCTGATGGGCAAGATTCTGGGGCGCCTGCACAAACCACCCTGGTTTTTTCCGCTGATTATCCGGCAATGTGAAATGGTTGGTGTGCAATCATTACCTGTGGTGCTGCTGACAGCCGTGTTTACCGGCATGGTACTTGCCCTGCAATCCTGGGTTGCATTCCACCGCTTCGGTGCCGAAAGTATGATTGCCACCGTCGTCTCCCTGTCCATGCTGCGTGAACTGGGTCCTGTGCTGGTTGGATTGATGGTGGCTGGCCGGGTCGGGGCATCCTTTGCAGCAGAGCTGGGTACCATGCGCGTATCCGAACAGATCGATGCACTGTGGACCCTGTCTACCGATCCGGTACGTTATCTGGTCATCCCCCGCATGCTTGCGGCCATGCTGATGATGCCACTACTGGTCATGTTGGCGGATGCCATTGGTATACTCGGCGGCTATGTCATCAGTGTAAATGCGCTGGATCAGAACCCGCACACCTATATCAAGCATTCCTTTGACTATCTGGAACTGATCGACCTCTACTCCGGCCTGCTCAAAGCCATGGTGTTTGGCGCTATCATCGGACTGGTCAGTTGTGCCGAAGGTTATTACTGCGACGGCGGTGCTGCCGGTGTTGGCAAAGCCACAACACGCGCGGTCGTGGTCAGCGCCATGACCATCCTGATTGCCGACTACATACTCACTGCCTGGATTTTCAAATGAGTATCTTTCCTGAATCCGCATGTATGGATCCACCCGAATGAATCCAGCCAGTAAAATAAGCCTGCGGGGCGTGCATAAATCCTTCAAGGGACGCAAGGTGCTGGACGATATCAGTCTGGATATCCTGCCCGGTGAATCCCATATCATCATCGGACTGTCAGGCGCCGGAAAAAGCGTCCTGCTCAAATGTATTCTCGGCCTGATACGCCCGGATAGCGGCAGCATCCTGATTAATGGTGAGGACTGGTTCAGTTTGCCGATTGAAGAAAAACTGAAGCGTATGGCCTGTGTGGGTGTCCTGTTTCAGGGTTCTGCCCTGTTCGACTCCATGCCGGTATGGGAGAATGTCGCATTCGTACTACGCCGTCAGGGCATGAGCAAGCCGGAAGCACGCGACCGGGCTGACGAAGTACTGGACTGGGTAGGACTGCCGGGCATCTGCGATATCATGCCGGCAGAGCTCTCCGGAGGCATGAAAAAACGGGTGGGTATGGCTCGTGCCATCTGTCACAGGCCGGAAATCATTTTCTACGATGAACCACTGACAGGGCTCGATCCGGTGATGTCCGATGTCATCACCACCTTGATGAAACGACTACATGAGCGTATGAATGTCACTTCACTAACGATCGCCCACAGCATGAAACTGGTGCGCGAATTCAGTGATCGGGTTAGCAT
>JAUZQH010000218.1 GCA_030951065.1 Mariprofundus sp.
CTTATTTCAAGGTCCGGGTATTAACCACCCGGGAGGCAACCGAAGCGGCTGTGCGTGTGCTGATCGAATCATCGGACGGACAACGCAAATGGAATACGGTTGGTGTCTCAACCGATGTGCTGGAAGCAACTTATCGAGCCCTGAATGACGCTATAGAATATAAACTGGTGATGGATCAGACGCCGCCGCCAGAGACTGAAAACGTCTGACACGGATGAAACATTTGTCCCTGTCAGGAATTAACAACAATAAGCTACAAAGAATTACCGTGGAGATATGACATGACGACAGACAACACCTTACACAATAAAACATGCGTGCCGTGTCAGGGCGGCATTGCGCCAATGAGCGCCGCAGATGCCCATGCCATCCTGCCGGCTATCGCAGGATGGCAACTTGATGATAGCGCTACCAAACTCAGCCGTTCATTTACATTCAAGAATTTTGTGCAGGCACAGGCGTTTGCCGTCAGGGTAGGTGAAATTTCCGAGATGGAAAACCATCATCCCGAAATCTGTTATGGATGGGGATTTTGTACCGTTGTCTTTTATACACATAAAATCGGTGGACTGCATGAAAACGATTTCATTATGGCTGCCAAGGTCAATGCGCTTGCTTGTGAAAAGTGAGGTGCAGGGAACAGCCCTCCTCACCCATCACCAAGGAAACGCTGATGTGTCAGTGCTTCCGTGCCGGGCATGAACGACCTGTCACAATTTATCTGTCCTGATGAATTGGACGGCAATGCCACCAACAGGTGAGAGGCATGATGCCGCGAATCACATCAGGTGTAAGTGTTTGATTTCATGCCATACGTCCATGTATCGCCCCTTCGGGCCTGCGACGTAAAACAACGCTTTTGCCTGAACGGGTTGATTTTTGCCAGGATATCAACAAATCAGCATCGCCGTATATAAACAGGGCCCTACATTCCCAGATCAAAGAAACCTGAATTCTGATTTTCCTGTCCACCGGACTTGCCTGTCGACTCTTCCGTTGGTGCAGTTCCGGCGCGAAATGCTTCGAGGAAAATATCCTTGCTGTCCGGACCGGGAAGCAAGCCGGTTTTGGAATCAATTGCCACCCACTCAACGCCATCCGGCGGTTCAAAATCCTTGCGCGGTTTCCCCTTGTGGAAAGCCTGCATCGCTTCCAGCCATGTCGGCAGTGCCGCTCTTGCTCCGGTTTCACGCCTGCCCATCGGGGTTGGTGTATCGCGGCCTGTCCACACACCGGTCAACACCTGGGGGGTATATCCCATGAACCATGCATCAACCTGTTTGTTGGTAGTACCTGTTTTACCGGCAGCCGGCCGGTTCAGCGCAAGAGCACCCCTGCCGGTACCATGTTCGATAACGCCCTTCATCATATTGGTGATCAGGAAAGCATCGACCGGATCGACCACTTGCCCGGCGGGGCGCATTGATTCATTAACGCTCATCACAGGATCAACATGACAAACCTGACAACGCTTGCCGGCCACAGCCCGGTGCAGCGTCTTGCCAGTGCGATCCTGAACCTGCTGAACGGCAATCGGTTTCCATCTGCGCCCCTGGTCGGCCAGCACGGCATAGGATTCTGTCAGGGATTCAGGGGTAACTTCAGTCGCCCCCAAAGCCAGCGCCAACTGGGCAGGAAACTTGTGCCCAAAAGGATAATTTTCCAAATCATTTAAGAACCGATTGATGCCAACATTCTGCAACACCTTGATCGAGGCCAGATTACGGGAGTGCTCCAAAGCATTGCGTAGCGTTACCGGGCCGGCAAATTCGTTTTTATAATTTTCCGGTCGCCAGAAACTGTCGCTCTGCTTGCTGTCGAAAATAACGGGGGTATCCATGACAATGGTGGCTGGCGTCGAGCCGGCGGCCAGCGCACTTGTATACAAAAACGGTTTGAAAGCGCTGCCGGGCTGCCGCATGGCCTGGCGCACCCGATCAAATCCGGCCACCTGATAATCAAAACCACCGACCCGGGCCAATACCGTGCCGCGCTCCAGATCAATCGCATACAAAGCGGACTCGATGGATGGGTCCTGTGCCAGCCTGACGCCGGATCCAGGCAAGCGCTGCAAACGAATTTCATCACCGGCAACCCACCTGCGCGGACGCTGTTTCATCGCAGCAAGCTCCGCTTCACTGGCACCTTCTTTTTTATATATCCGGAGTGGCTTCCATTGCCATTTCGGCTTGCTTAAACGCCATGTTTGATGACCATCATTAACAGTCAAATCGCCATTTTTGTGAACTATCTCAACCAGGGCGGGAATCAGGGTATCTGTGCCCTTAATTACAGGCTGCGCCTTCCATGTAGCCAGTAATTCAGACCATTCACTGCGAGGATGATGGGCGGGATAACGATAATATTGCCGCTGTTCAACTTCGAGCACACCTTTGCGGACAGCGTGAATGGCGGCCAGTTCAGCCTGCTCATCATAGGGGACAATGATGGTCAAACCCTGCCTGCGTAAGGTTTTGGCCCCAAACCGCGCCGACAGTTCCCTGTACACCTGATCAGCATAGGCGTTGGTGAGTTTGGCCGTCTCCAGCGGCGCAACGCGAAGCGGTTCTTTCATGGCAACAGCAACATCTTTTGCATCAGCCATGCCGCTTTCATTCATCAGACGCAATACTGTATTGCGCCGTTGCTTGGCTTTGGCCGGCCTGAGATGCGGAGCATATTTTCCGGGTGCCTTGGGCAGGCCCGCCAACGTTGCGCATTCGGCCAGTGACAAGTCATCCAGCGATTTATGAAAATAGCGCCATGCCGCCGAAGCTACGCCGTACGCTCCCCGGCCGAGATAAATCTGGTTCAGATAGAGATAGAGGATATCATCCTTGCTGAATGCCTGCTCGATGCGGTATGCCAGTATCGCTTCACGAATTTTTCGGGTGTAAGAACGCTCGGATGAGAGCAGAAAATTCTTGGCCACCTGCTGAGTAATGGTCGAACCGCCCTGTACGGTATGGCCTGCACGCAGGTTGGCCAGTGCCGCCGAAAGAATCCGAGCCGGATTGATGCCCGGGTGTTCATAGAATTGCTGATCTTCAGCAGCCAAAAATGCATGTTTCAATTTCGACGGAATTTGTTTGAATGGTGTCAAAATACGGTGCTCATCTGCATATTCAGCAATCAGTTCCCCATCGGTATTATAAACCCGGGAAACCAGTGGCGGCCGATAATCAGACAAGGCACCCAGTTCCGGCAGGTTGCTGGAGAACAGGATATAACCTATGGTAATGCCCATCACAGCCAGAAGGCTCAAGGAGATTACCATTTTGGCGATGAAGGAGATGATGCGCATTAAGCCGAATCTAAGCGGAAGCAATCCGGACAGGCAAGCCGGAGTTTTTCACGCTGATATTTTACCAAGGCGTCAGCAGGGTTTTTCGCTGCTGGAACTGTTGGTGGTCATCGTCATTGTGGGCATTATGAGTGCTATTGCGATACCTGCTTTTTCCGACTGGCGCGAGAAACAGGCGGTACGTAATATAACGCAAACCCTGCTTGCACAACTCAAGCAGGCACGGGTACTGGCCGTCTCGGAAAACCGTAGTGTCCGTATCAGCTTTTCCCCCAAATTCTATGTCTTTGATGCAAATACAACCGGCAACTGTAGCACATGTAGAAACGAACAGGTTAATCTCAGCCAGTTTTCAGACAGCCTTTCTGTTACAAGCAATAAAAACCCGATATATTTTAGCAGCCGGGGAACGGCGAAAAGTGCCACAGTCACGTTATCAGCCGGAAAAAACAGCAAAAAAATCAAAGTGAACCTGATTGGCAGGGCTTATTTGCAATGAATTGTAACGAACCGATGTCAGGATTTACACTGGTCGAAATCCTTGTTGCGCTGGTCATTGTCTCGGTGGCGCTACTCTCTATCGGCAGTTTTACCATTTCTATCGTCAGCAGTGACCAGGCATCACGCGAACGCGCAACTGCAGTGTCTCTGGCAGAACAGGTGCTGGAGTACTGGCAACATGACAGCAATGATTATGCACCAACGATTGCAACTGCCGATTGTGGCCTGACCACCACAACGGCTGCGCCTGCTTACCCGGTCAATGTGACATGCGTGCCAGCGTCAGGTATGAAAATACCCTACACCATTATAACTGACCAAAAAAATGCAGTTGGCCCACTGCCGGCCAGTCTGTCTACATTCAAAAACTTCACCAAGCAGGGGTATAATGTCACACCAAAGACCAAGGCAGTCACGGTATCGTGGACAAGCAGAGGCAAAGTACACATGATCTATCTGACTAATTTATCGAAGGTGCAATAATGGGCTCATCAGCACTGTACAGTCATACGATATATGTTTCTGACTTGCAACATGAACGTGGCTTCACGCTGATCGAGATGCTCATCAGCCTGACCATGGGGCTGGTTGTTATTGCCGGTATCACCATGGTATTTATTTCCATCAGCCAGACATCAAGCGTTATCTCTTCCCGCACCGAACGCATGGGTGATTTGTTTCTGGCTACCCACCTGATGCAGGCTGGCTTACGCGAGTCAGTGAGCGTGTCGAATGCGTCAATTTTGACCAACCTCGCAAACCGGGGGGTAGCTGTTCCAGCCGGATACCCTTCCAGCGACACTGTGTTTGCCTCTTTACCTTACTGGGATGCCGCCAGTAAAACCCTGACCTATCAGAACCTGGAAGGTGACGTTGGAATATTTCATTACCAGCATGGCAGTAAGGATAGCATTTATTGGCTACGGCCCCTGGCACCAGGCATTTCCGGCTCAACCAACTTTCAGGAATTGATTCGCGGTCTGGATACCGCCAAGGGTATGATTGTATCCCCTGTTAACGGAGGAATCAGTGTAACCCTGCAATCGACATACAGTAACGAGCAGCATAAAAATCGGCTGGTATCATTAGCATTTAATATGTGGCCGCGGAATTAGCAGTGCGATATTTGGCCATGATACCTACAAACAACAAGACAAATGAGCAAGGTTTTGTGCTGGTCACCTCAATGATTTTACTCAGCCTGTTGACTCTGATGTCGCTGGCAATGTTTTACTCCAGCCGCTCGGCAACCCAGACCAGCTCCGGCGCACAAAGCTCCGCTGAAGCTTATTATTATGCTGAAACCGCAGTGAATTATATCACCTGGGCATTGGCCAATGATGCCGAGTTTGATAATTACAAAGCCTATTCCGGCAGCTATATTGCCAAACCGTTTGGTGAACCTCTTGTTCCTGCCAACCCGGCACTGCTTGGAGATTATAGTGAGCTTATGGCCTATTTGTGGCATCCCGGACCAACAGGCGTTGCCGGCGCCAAGGCTGTAGATACGCTTGCAACCGCATACACTGATGGGCAATTGATGTATTTTGACAACTCACCAATGGGTAGCCGTTTTCTGTGCATGGAACAGGCAGCTACCTTTCCCAACTGTGTGGATGTTACTATTGATCCTGCCAAACGCGTTGAACCATCCATGTACCGGATCAGCAGTAAGTTGCCGCGTTATATTAAACTGGATATTGCCGCTGATGGCACGGTTACACCTTCCATTCCAAAGTTACCCCACCACACAATCCCGGTTGTCGAAGAGGATATACCAAAAAATGGCGCTATTGTCTGGCTCACCGCTGCTGATCCAAACAACCTTGATCATGATATTGAAATCTTCCCTCTGGATCCGGATCCTGCCAACCCTTATGGCGGCACATTACCCAGCGCATGCACAGGAGGCTCCCTGCCAAACTGCCCTTGTGACCAAGCGGCAGGCAACTTTTCGACTGCCCAGGCCTGTGATGCCAATACCGGCAAGTGGTTGTCATCCTACAGCTTCGCTGTTTATGCCATTGGTTATGTGAATGGAAAACCAAGCCATATGCTTCGTACTGTAATCAGTATTAATTGATCTGCAGGTAAGGTTTTGTGATACAGGTCATAGATGCAATGATATGGCATGGTTAGAAACAATATATTTATTGCTATTGATATTACAACCGGGTTTGATGGTTTAATTGAAAAGATAACAGGAGGAATAATATGAATATTCGATCTATCGTAGCAGGTGTTTTTGCAATGTTTTTATTCATGGGGTTCGATATATCCCTGCAAACAACTGCAAATGGTAAAACAATAGAGATAGAGGATGTGCCCACAGCCATCGCAGGAGATGATAAAGATGCGGCAAAATCAACATCATTGATCTGCAAAACTGCTGATGAAATGGGTGGAGAGAAAAAAGACGCCAAAGACAAGGCCGACAAGTCAGAAAAAGATGCCAAGGACAGTAAAGATAAAGCAGACAAGGACAAGGCTGACCTGGACACTGATCGTGATGCCTCGGACGAAGATAAAAAAGATGCCAAGGATAAAGCTGACAAGGCCGATGAAGATTACAAAGATGCCAAGGATAAAGCTGACAAGGCCGATAAAGACTATGGAGATACCAAGAAAAAAGCCACAGACAAAGCACCTTGCACAACTCCGGACGGTAAGCCCGGATTCTGGACTCCTGATGATGGGAAAGATACTCCTACCTCAGGAAAACCGGCTCCGGAAGCATTTCGTGAACTGCATGGCAACTAGTACAGCCCCGTAGACACATGCATTGATTCAACTAGCGCCTTTTCGAAGGCGCTATTTTTTTATTTCATCGCAACGATCAGGCATAGTTGCAGTCATATGGGGTT
>JAUZQH010000219.1 GCA_030951065.1 Mariprofundus sp.
TATCCCTGTGCTGCATGATGATCAGCATGGCACTGCCGTGATTATGGCCGCTGCATTTCTCAATGCGCTGATTTTGCAAAATAAACAGATTGAGGATGTGAAAATCGTCTGTCTGGGGGCGGGTGCGGCCGGTTTTGCCTGCATGAAGCTGATTGAGCAACTGGGCGCCAAACGCAACAATATCCTGTTCCTGGATCGCAAGGGCGTGATTGCCACAGACCGGGAAGAGGAACTGCCGCCCCATAAACAATATTTCGCCACCGATCGGGCTGAACGCACGCTGAGTGAGGCGATGGATGGCGCCGATGTCTTTGTCGGTCTGTCGCAGGGTAATATTGTCGACCCCGGCATGCTCAAATCCATGGCTGAACGCCCGATTATTTTCGCCATGGCCAACCCTGACCCGGAAATCGCCTACGATTTGGCCATGCAGACCCGCAAGGATCTGATTATGGCGACCGGGCGTTCCGATCATCCCAATCAGGTCAATAATGTGCTGGGTTTCCCCTTCCTGTTCCGTGGCGCACTCGATGCACGCGCTACCACGTTTAACGAGGAGATGAAGGTGGCCGCCGTGCATGCGCTGGCCAGTCTGGCCCGTCAGGATGTGCCGGCCTCGGTATTGAAAGCATACGGTGTGAGCGAGCTGCGTTTCGGCCCCAGGTATATTCTGCCGAAACCGTTCGATCCGCGTCTGATTGAAGTGGTTCCCGTGGCTGTGGCGCAGGCTGCAACAGACAGCGGCGTGGCTCGCAAACCACTGCAGGATGCGGATGCATATGCACAGGAACTGGCCGGTCGCATTGATTCATCGCGTCTGTTTATGCGCATGATTATGGAAAAAGCGCAGGCCAATCCGCTGCGGATGGTGCTGCCCGAAGGTGAGGATGAAACGGTGATTCGCGCCGCCATTGAGATGCGGGAATCCGGCGTGGCCGCACCCATTCTGATTGGTCGGAAAGATAAAGTGGAACAATTATGCAAGGCGGCGCAACTGGATATCGATGGCATCACCCTGATTGATCCGATGGTCGAAGATACGCGTTTCGAGAATCTGGCAGAGGCTTATTATGCGCTGCGCAATCGTCACGGCATCCTGCCCGACAGTGCCGCCAAAATGCTGCGCAACGATATCAATGTGCTGGGCGCTATGCTGGTGCGTCAGGGCTTTGCCGATGGCATGTTATCGGGTCGCACCGCCCATTATCCGGATGCACTCAGGCCAATGCTCAAGGTGCTCGGCCACGACAACAGCGGCAAAGCCCACCATGTCTATGGCATGTATCTGATGATCATGGAAAACAGCGCCTATTTCCTCGGCGATTGCACGGTGAATGTGGAAATGGATGCTGAACAACTGGCTGAACTGGCTGAATTATCTGCTGATACCGCCACCTCATTGGGTTGCTGCGCCCGTCTGGCCATGCTGTCGTTTTCCAACTTTGGCAGTGCGGATCATGCGGAAACGCGCAAGGTGGCGGAAGCTACCCGTTTATTGCATGAGCGTTTGCCGGATCTGGCAGTCGATGGTGAAATGCAGGCCGACACTGCGGTCAATGCCACCATTCTCGCTCAATACCCGTTCAGTAAATTGAAGGATCCGGCCAATGTGCTGATCTTTCCCACCATGCAGGCGGGCAATATCGCTTATAAATTATTGCGTGAACTCGGTGGTGGCACAGCCATTGGCCCGATTCTGCTCGGCCTGCCGCAACAGGCGCATGTACTCCAGACCGGCGCCAGTGTGGATGATATCGTCAATATGGCTGCCATCGCTGCGGCTCGTGCGGCTGATAAACAGCCATAATGAACTGAAACTGTTGCGTAACTTCGATTTTCTGTCTGACCGGCGTCGTTTTGAATGGTATCCACCTTGTTTTCTGATGCGTGTCAAAGTGATCGAACTGGCGCAGGACTGGAGTATGGCGCGCATTCGCTTGCCGTTGAACTGGCTATCGGCCAATGCCGCCGGCAATATGTTCGGCGGCTACCAGGCCGCCCTTGCCGACCCGGTTCCCGCACTGGCTTGTCTGAAAAGGTTTCCCGGTTATCGCGTGGTCACCAAAAAGCTGGAAATAGATTTCATTCGGGTTGGCAATAGCAACCTGATATTACATTTTGATTTTGATGAAAGGATATCACGCACCATTGAGCAACAACTCAATGAAAAGAACCGTTCCACACCATGTTTTATGATGACCTTTGTACGAGAAGATGGTGAAATCTGTACCAGAATCAAAAATACCGTAGCTATCCGGCCAAAGGGCTATGTCAGCAAACATGAATAAACCGGTTATCGACTTCTATTTTGATTTTATCTGTCCCTACAGCTATCTGGCCTCGACCCGCCTGGATGCATTCAGCCGCCGCTACGGGGTTGAATTCAAGTGGATACCCGTCAACCTGCCCAAGCTGATCGAGTGGTCGGGAAACATTCCTCCGGCAACAGTCAGAAACAAGGCTCTTTACAGTTTGCACGACATGAAACGTTGGGCGAAATTTCTGAATGTTCCATTCACCATGAACAGGCCGGGCAGCTTTGACAGCAGACCGGCAATGCAAATTGCCCTTACATTGCAAGGTAAAAACAGAGTCCGGTTTTGTCATGCGGTTTTTGACAGCATCTGGTCGGGCACAGTTGACCCGAAACAACCGGAGTGGCTACAACAGGTATTCACAATGCATCAGTTACCGGACAGCTGCGGTCGGAACAAGAAAACCGGCTTGATGAATTGACACGACAAGCACTGGATGCAGGTGCCTTCGGTGTGCCAACTTTTTTTTCTGCACCGGAATCAGGGGCGAAACGAGATGTTCTTCGGCCTCGGCCACATGGATTTTTTAGGCCGCGCATGTGAAAAACTATGAAGTATTGATTGCGCCTACAGATACAGGAACCAGTACAACACCTTCCTGTTCCTGAACCTCGAGTGGAAACAGCCCTCGCGTACAGGGGCCTGATAAACATGCGCCGGTCAACGGGTGAAACTGGGCTCCATGTGTATGACAAACCAGACGCTCGCCATCATCACTGTAAAACTGGCCGGGGATCCAGTCCAGCGGTGAGCCGGCATGCGGACAATGATTTCGCCATGCCCGAAGCTCACCCTGAAAACAGGTCAAAAAACCCTGCTCTTCGAGATCAATACGTCGCCCGTCCGGAAGTTGAATAACAGAGCGCACCGGAAAACATATCGCCTGTCCTTCACAGGGTCGATCAACCTGCTGCCAGCTGCATTGCTGATTCATACAACCTGCATCATTGTTGAATATCTGTGTGAATTAATCTGGAACAACAGGGACCAAAAACAGGGGCGGCCGCCCGTCGGCGACCGCCAGCGGCTCAAGAGAACCGCTAATTGTGTATAAAAAATTATAGCCAACAAGTCGCACATTGTCAATTTCACCCTGCTTTCACCCTGCTTGAGAATGCTATTCGTAAACAGCGCGCAAACCTTCCAAATAACGGGCGCCCCTCGTCTTTCGCCCTTCAAAAATAGCATCGGGTTTCTGACCAAGAGCCTGCACTGATTCGTTGGCATAGGCTTGCTTGGCATCTTCACTCATTTTGACCCAGTCGGAAGCATCTACAATTCCATCGCCGGTCAGATCAAATTTTGCATCAACAGATAAACCGCCTGCGGCCCGTACCGATATGGAAAACAGCATGACTGCAAGGGTGGTGACTGAAAAAAACATCAGCGTCACCACCCTCATGTCACTTTTATCCTTAGTAGCGATAGTGATCCGGCTTGTACGGACCATCAACAGGCACACCGATATAATCAGCCTGCTCCTTCGACAATGTCGTCAGCTTGACGCCGATCTTGGCCAAATGCAGACGAGCAACCTCTTCATCCAGATGTTTCGGCAAAGTATACACCTTGTTTTCGTACTGGCCGGTTTGATTAAATACTTCAATCTGCGCCAGTGTCTGGTTGGAAAAGGAATTGGACATCACAAAGCTCGGATGACCTGTCGCACAACCCAGGTTCACCAATCGCCCTTCAGCCAGCAGAGTGATACGCGTTCCGTCCGGGAAGATGATTTGGTCGACCTGCGGTTTCACATTGACCCACTCGTACTGTTGCAGGCTTGCGCAATCAATTTCGTTATCAAAATGGCCGATATTGCAGACAATGGCCTGATCGGGCATAGCCACCATATGGTCGTGAGTGATGACATGATAGTTGCCGGTGGTGGTGACAAAAATATTACCCTGTTTGCAGGCTTCATCCATATTGACCACGCGATAGCCTTCCATTGCAGCCTGCCGTGCACAAATCGGATCAATTTCAGTGACCCAGACCGTTGCCCCCATGCCCTTGAAGGCCTGTGCACAACCCTTGCCGACATCACCATAACCAAGCACCACACAGATCTTGCCGGCAATCATGACATCAGTCGCGCGTTTGATACCGTCAATCAGTGATTCACGGCAGCCGTACAGATTATCGAATTTGGACTTGGTGACCGAATCATTCACATTGATCGCCGGGAATGGCAGCTCACCTGACTCCTGCATCTGATACAGCCGATGTACGCCGGTAGTCGTTTCTTCAGTCACGCCCTTAATGGCATCGCGACGCGTGGTGTAGTAGCCCGGCTGACTGGCCAGACGCTTCTTGATCGATGCGTAGAGATATTCTTCTTCTTCCGAACCCGGGTTATCCAGTACGGAAGCATCCTGCTCCGCCTTGGCACCGAGGATCAGCAGCAATGTTGCATCGCCACCGTCATCCAGAATCATATTCGGCGTGCCGCCATCATGCCACTCCATGATCTTGTGGCAGTATTCCCAGTAATCTTCCAGCGATTCACCCTTGTAGGCATAAACCGGAATATTTTCAGCCGCAATGGCTGCCGCTGCATGATCCTGAGTGGAAAAGATATTACATGATGCCCAGCGAACTTCCGCTCCCAGCGCCGTTAACGTCTCTATCAATACGCCGGTCTGTATCGTCATGTGCAAAGAGCCGGCAATACGCGCGCCCTTAAGGGGCTGCTCGGCAGCATATTTTTCACGAATAGCCATCAAACCCGGCATTTCCGTTTCAGCGATATCGAGCTCTTTACGGCCCCACGCAATGTTTTCAGGTGACATATCTGCCACTTTGTAATCTGTAAAATCAGACATTCTCATACTCCTATGATCGCCCGGATTCGTTTGTCCGAACATAAAAATATGAGCACCGTTGAACTGTTTTGCGACTGAGCCTGGCAGGATGTCAACAGCCTGCTGCAGTGCTCCTCAGTCTGGAAGGCGGCTTACCCTGCCATCAAGCGCGTTAAATCCCGGCCGCAGCTTTGAGTGAGGCAGCTTTATCCGTACGTTCCCATGTAAATTCCGGAAGCTCCCGGCCAAAATGACCGTATGCTGCCGTTTTGGCATAAATCGGACGCAACAAATCGAGCTCCTGCACAATGCCCTTTGGCCGCAGATCAAAAACCTCACGTACAATCTCGGCCAGTTTGGCTTCGTCGACCTTGCCTGTACCAAAGGTATTAACCATTACCGAAAGCGGATGCGCCACACCAATAGCGTAAGCCACCTGTACTTCACAGCGATCAGCAAGCCCTGCAGCAACAATGTTCTTGGCCACATAACGCATCATATAACAGGCGGAACGATCCACTTT
>JAUZQH010000022.1 GCA_030951065.1 Mariprofundus sp.
ACGAGCATAGCTCTGGCGCGCTCCGGCGCCCTTGCCGAGATAAAGTTCAGCAACCACCTTGCCCGCCTTGCTCAATACCAGATGACGTTCAAAATCATCGCCGGCCAGCTTGAAACGTACCAATGATGAGGCCGATGTGGCAACAGCCAGGCCATGTTTGAGATCAGACAAGCGCTGCAGAATCTGGCTGACTTTTTCGCTATCAGCCGGAAATCCCGCAGCTGTTTTCCAGCTGCCATCCTTATGCAGCGTGACGGCCTGTTTATCCGGCCCGTTAATGCGAATGCTGTCTACCTCAGCCGGGGTAAATGATAACAGCGTTGCACCGGTCTGCGCTGCCTGCAAACCGGTTCCGCCCGTCGTGTATACAGCTGCAACCAGCACCAGCTGAACCACTGCCGCTATGGCAAGTATACGAATGATCGATTTCATCACTTACACCTCCGCCAGAATTGCATCGAATTGCGTTAGCTTGCGTTGATACACCCAACGTCGCCACAGCCAGACCAGTCCCAGTCCGAACAGCGCCAGTGCATAATTCAGATATTCCCAGAACAATTGATCCTCATGCGCCATTGGCATCAGGGTACGGGCAAAGCTGGCCCGGCTGCGAATAGCCAGTAGCTCCGCATCCTGCAAGGACCAGTCCACTGCATTCTGAATCAGTTCCAGCTGACGGGTATATTGCGTGCCCATACCCTGCGAGCTCAGGCTGACCACCACATCGCGAGCAAATGAATTGGCGCCGATCACCACCAGCCGGGCCGAATCCGACGATCGTGCGATGACGCTGCCGACCACAGCACCGCTTTCATGCTTGTCGCTCTTGTCCGGGGTGCCCTTGCCCTGCTGTTCCAGTAACGGCGAGTCTTTATCCTTGAACCAGGAGTCAAACCGACCCTTGATGGCCACGGCAACCAGCTCACTACCGCGTTTGCTACCCGGCCTGAATCCGGAATCCGGATACAGCCCGTAATTCGGCATGATATCCGTCTGATCCGACACCCAGCTATCGGGCGAGGTATGCAACAATTCGATCACCTGCCTGTCCTTGTTTTTCTGTTGATCCACATGCAACGGTGACGGCCAGCTCACAGTCAGTTGCTGTAGCGAGGCGGTCATCGGATTATGCCGGTTCAGGCCGTCTCCGCGCACATCGGCAAACAGCGGATAAGGCATCATGCGTATTTCATTGATCGAGATGCCGCCGAGCTGCCGGCGTACCGGAATCGGCAACGCGGCACTGTGCGGATCCAGTACCAGCGTTTTGTCCATCGTGATACCGGCATGCTTGAGCCATGCCTCCAGACCGGATTGATGCGTTTTGGCGCTCAGGGTGTTGCTGATGCCAATATCGAACGGCGACGTGGCCATCACCACCGACCCGCCCTGCATCAGAAACTGATCAATGGCGAACAATTGCTTCTGATTCAGCGCATCGGGCGCCAGCAGCAGCAACAAATCGGCATCCGCCGGCACGTGTCCGTCCTTCAAGTCCGCAGCAATGACCCGCTCATTTTTTTCCAGCATGGCGCGCAGCATCTGATAGTGCTTGCCGCGCGGCGCAGGCAGATAGGGATTGGATGTGCGCGCCGGAGCCGACGGCGTCACCATAACCACGGTTTTCATATAACCCGGTGCCATGCGCTGCAAGGCTGCAGTCATCGCGCGTTTGAGGTTGCCCTTGTTCAACTCTGCCGGCAACGGCACCTGCACCGCTTCATCACCGTGTTCGAGCACCATATAAAACCAGAACGGTTTCGGGTCCAGCAGGCTGGCAATTTGCGGCCCGAAGCCGTATTGCTGCTTCAGTCGTTTGGCCAGTGTGCCGCCATCCGCATCCGGGTCGCTGAAATCAAGTTTCAGTTTACCGGGCGACTGCTGCTGCATCGTCTTGAGTATGGCCTGCAAATCCTGTCGCAGCGTTTTCAACTCACCCGGCAGTTTGGCCGGTGCGGAGATATAGCCGTGAAAGGTAACCGGCGTTTGCAGCCCGGCCAATGGATCGCCGCCGCTCTGCCAGGTATGGGTCACTTTGCGAATCGCACTGGTCACCGCATATTCCGGATTCTTCAGCACCACTTCCGGATCACCGCCGCCACTGTTTTTGACCTCGATCAGATCCTGAAACCCGAGCGTTTCAAACTGATCGCCGTAGGCAACCACCAGATTAAAGTAGGAGTTAACCACGCCGGCCTCATAGCGACTGGCCATGCGAAACGGCACCGGACGGATATTATATTTCTCCGCCGCCTGGCGCTCCAGCGACGGGTCGGTTTGCGGATCGACGAACTCAACCCGCACATGCTTGCCGCCGGCCACCTGATATTCCTTGAGCAGGTCTTCGAGTTGCGGCACCAGTGGCTCCAGCAAAGGGTGTGTTTTGGCTGAGAAATAACCGCGAATCAGCAACGGTTCCTGCAATGCATTCAGATCATTGCGGGTGGTATCGGACAGGGAATAGATATGGCCGCCAGTCAAATCAGCACGCAGCATGCCCACCGGTTGCATCCAGACATTAATCAGCAGTGCATTGCAAATCACCAGCAGCGTCAGCCAGCCCCAGCGCCGATGCTGTAGATTGGCCGGATTGCCGGCCCAGCACAGCCGTTCCAGCGAATAGCGGTTGAGCATCAGAAAGATGGCCACGATAGAGAGGTAGTAGAGCAAATCGCGCACATCGAGTACGCCGCGCGTGATTGAATCAAAGCGCGAACCCGTACCGAGCAAAGTTAGAATCGAGCCGACATTGCGCCCGAACAGCGTGGTCAGCAAATCCGATCCGATCAGGTAAAATACCGAACAGACCGCCACCGTCAGAATCAGTGCGACAATCGGGTTGTCGGTGCGTCCGCTCATATACAGGCCGATAGCCAGATAGGCCGCAGCCAGAAACAGGCTGGCCAGATAACCGCCCCAGACCGGCCCCCAGTCCAGCGACCCCATCATGGCTACCGTAAACGGAATCGGCAGCGTCAACGCCAGCGCCAGCGCCACCAGCGCCAGACCAGCGCTAAATTTACCCAGAATCAGAGACAACGGTGACACCGGTGCCGTCAGCAGGCTTTCCAGCGTACCGGCACGCCGCTCTTCCGACCAGCTGCGCATGGTCAGCGCCGCCACCAGAAAAATCAGCAGAATCGGCATCCACTGAAACAGCAACTTCACATCGGCGATA
>JAUZQH010000220.1 GCA_030951065.1 Mariprofundus sp.
GGCCGCACCATGGGGCCCAGAAATCAACAACAACAGGGCCGGAAGCTTTTAATACATCTGCATCGAAGCTTTCGTCGCTAACATGAATAATTAAGTCTGTAGACATCTGTTTTCCTCGTTTGTTGGTAAGTACTAAACGAAACGTTAGTCCGGAGGGGTAAAAGCGTCAACCATGTCGAGCCAACAATTATTAACCCGGGTGATTCGCCAGCGCATTGTTGAGGCTGGTGGATATCTGCCTTTCGATGCATTTATGCAAGCAGCATTATATGAACCGGGTCTGGGATATTATGAAACGAAAACCGTTTTTGGAGAGAAGGGCGATTTTGTAACCGCTTCGGAACTTGGGCCCTGGTCAACACTGGCCATGGCCGACCTGGTGCTCAACGGCTGGCAGCAGATGGGGAGGCCGGAACACTGGATGCTGATTGAGCAGGGTTCCGGTTCAGGTCAGCAATTGGCGGCATTGCTGGATATTCTTGTGCAATTGCCCATGCAGCCACCATCCACGGTGATTTCCGTGGAGCATTGTGCACAGCTGCGGGAACGACAGGAAAAACTGTACGCAGAACGACAACTGGATGTCACGCTGGTTGATTCTCTGGAAGAAGTACATGAATCACAGCATGTGATCTACTACAGTAACGAATTGCCCGATGCCTTTCCGGTGTCCTGTTTTCATTATCGACAGGGTGCTTTTTATGAGCGGGGAGTCGGTCTGAACGAGTCCGGTTTCTGCTGGACTGATGCGCCGGAGCCGATGCAGCAGGCTCCTGCTATTGCGCCTGAACTGATCGCAGCCTGGCCGGATGATTATATTTCTGAATACAATCCGGCTGTTGCTGACTGGCAGGCCGAACTGGCCCGGATTATCGGGAGCGGTTTCATATTCACGGTCGATTATGGTTATTCGCAGCAGGAATATTATCGGCCGGCGCGTGTCGAAGGCACATTGCTGGCCCATGTCGCACAAACAGCTGATGAAGATGTGCTCAGCCACCCCGGCAGCCGCGATATCACGGCCCATGTCGATTTTAGCGCACTGGTTCGGGCCGGGGAACAGGCCGGACTACAACCGTTACTATGGATGTCGCAGGGTGGCTGGCTGGCGCAATCCCCGTCGGTGCAATCGCTGTTACAGTCGCTCGCCGCACAGAATGATAAAGTCAGCATGCATTTGCTGGCCCATGCCAAGCGTATGATGATGCCATTCGGTATGGGAGAAGTGTTCAAGCTGCTGGTACAGTCGAAGGGTTTGCAGGCTGTAAAACCGGATTATCTGAATCAGTTTGATCATCTTGGTGCGCTGTAACTGCCGGAGCACCAGCTTTTACGGATGTGAAAGCCGGTATGGTCGAAAAGATTTTACTCGGCCGAGAGTGCGATGTTCGGGCCGATGGTAAATCGGTTCTGGTGGCCAATGCCGTGCCCGCGATGTTCTGAAGCTGAATATGCAGGGTAAACGGCGCGGTGTTTTGCGGGGTGATATGATTGAAATAATCCGCCCGTCAGAGCGGCGTGTGAGCGCACCATACCAACGGTTAATCGTATTGTGGTTTCGATCAAGTAATATTGCTGTTTGACTGGCTGTAGCATTAGTACAAAAGCACAAAATTAGTGTGAACAGGCCCAACACTTTAAATAACATCTCTGCTGGACTGCTTGTTTACCTCGACCCTTTATTTCCGACTGCCCGCACCATGTTATGGGGTGTGGGAATCGGCCTCAGTAAATGTTTTTTTGAAGGTGGTGTCGATATATTTTATACGTCACTGCCAGGCCAGATGGCTCGAGTATTCGAGACATCGAAGTGGTCGGTATTTTCAGCTTCGTTTCAGCTTGGCCATTTATTGTCCGCGCCAATAAAAACGGTTGGCTGAGGCTGACCTGGTATGGAGATGCAACGTGAAAAAAATGATATATAGCGCGGCTTTAATGCTGGCGATGCTGACAGGTGCAGCAACAGTACAGGCACAGGATAGTGGCTATTATGCTGGTCTGGGCCTTGGTTCGGTTACTGTGGATTATAAAGACGGTGCTGCCGGTATCGACCAGAAAAATGCATCTGCCGGTGCATTCGCTTATTTTGGTGTCGATATGAATGAATATCTGGCACTGGAAGCTCGCCTTGGTGCAACGGGCAAGAATAAACAGACATATGCCGGTGGTATTGAGAGCTCATTCTCCAGCCCGACATTCCTGTCATTGCTGGCCAAGATCAAATATCCGGTCAGCTCCGACTTTGATGTGTTTATGCTGGCAGGTCTGACAACGGCCAAGATTAAGGGGAAACTGACCTCGGCAGCCGGTGTTGTGACTCAGAGTAAAACCAAGACCGGAGCCAGCTTCGGTGTGGGTGCGGACTACATGATCAGCGATCAGGTGTCGCTGGGCGCAGAGTGGGTGCAGTACCTGTTTCCAGTGAAGCTCACTGCCGGTAGTGTATTTGCAACCGGTTCCAAGGCACGGATGTGGGGCATTACAGGCAAGATTGCTTACCACTTTTAATGCTTCAGGCAGCGAGTCTGTCATAAGGTAAAAAAACAAACAGCCCCTGTTCACGCAGGGGCTGTTTTGTTTGAGGGTGGGGTTGATGCTGAATAGCGGCCGGGTTTAAGCGCGTTTGATGAGTTACGGTGACAGTTTGCTGAATATACTATTTATGTGAGTTTATAAGCATGTCTCGATTAGCTCGGCTTGTAATTCCAGAAACTCCGCATCATGTCACCCGGCGTGCACAGATTTCTTGAAGATGGTGACTATGCCTTTATGAGTCGTTATTGCATGAAGCTACTGAAAAAGCCGGGGCTGAAATTTGGTGTTACTGTTTGATGCCCAATCATGTCCATATCATCATTGAGCCTCGGATGAAAATGGCTCGCGTCGTACTTTTGCATATACACAACGGCGTTTATCAATGTCCGGGCGGATAACAGGACATTTGTGGCAAGGTCGGTTTGGCCCGGCTGAGATAGATGAAGAACATCTGGCACATGCAGTAGGTTATGTTTCTCTCAATTCTGTTCGAGCCAGCCTGGTCAAACAGGCGCAGGATTGGCCTTGGTCGAGCGCTGCATGCCATCTTTGCGATGTCATGCTTGAGTTAGCCTCAGGCCGCCAACTAAAAGCACAGAAATGTGGCCCAAAAAGAAAGGGATTGAATGAAAACAGACGTAGCTGAAAAGATTTTACCCGGTGGAGAGTGCGTTGTTCGGGTCGATGGTAAACCGGTTCTGGTGACCAATGCCGTACCCGGCGATGTTCTGAAGCTGAATATGCAGGGTAAACGGCGCGGTGTTTTGCGGGGTGATATTGTTGAAATCATCCGGCCATCGGAACAGCGGGTGAATGCACCATGTCCGGTTGCAGCGCAATGCGGCGGATGCGCCATGCAGTTTATTTCTGTTGAAGATCAGGCGGCAGTCAAATCGGCGTGGGTGATGGATGCATTCAAATCCCTGATAGATTCAGATACGGAGTGGATACCGGTTCATCCGCATCACAACCGTTATCGTCGGCGGGTGCGCTGGTTTGTCGGGTATGACGATGGCGAGCCATTTCTCGGTTTTTATGCGCCGGCCAGTCATCAGCTTGTTCGCCATGCTGACTGCATGGTTGTAAGCCCTGAGCTCAATGCGGTGCGGCAGTTGATTGAAAAAACCGTGAACCTGCAGGATGTGGACAGCGTGCAGGCGGTGCACCTTGATGATGGGATCCATATCATTATGGAAGCGGATATTCGTCCCGAATGCGCCGGAGAAGATCTACTCGAGGGCGTGCCATTACGCTGGTGGTGGCGTAATGATCGACGCATCACACGTCCATTCAGGAAACAGGCGACGCTGTTTCACGATGTGTTGCCGGCAGGAGAAATGGAAATACAGCTGGCGGTTGGGCCGGATGATTTTGTGCAGGGGCAGCAGCAAGGCAACCGGGAACTGATCCGCCAGATTCAGGACTGGACCGGATCTGTTGCCAGAATTGCCGACCTGTTTTGCGGTATTGGTAATTTGTCGCTACCGCTGGCTGCGGCAACCGGTGCTCAGGTATTCGGCGCGGAACTGAATGCTGCCAGTGTGCGGGCTGCATCAGCCAATGCCAAAGCACTTGGTATTGATTCTAGCTTTGTGGTGGCGAATCTGTTTGAAGATTTCGACATGGAACCGTATATCGGCGCGGATGTGCTGATTCTCGATCCACCGCGTCGCGGTGCCAAACGGCTGTGTAATCAGATATCGCGGCTGTTGCCGAAGAAAATTATCATGATTTCCTGCGATCCGGCAGCGGGGGCGCGTGACGGGACGTTGCTGACACAGCATGGTTTTAAACTCAAGGCATTACGGGTGCTCGATTTGTTCCCCTATGCCGGCCATGTAGAGACCATGAGTCTATGGGAGCCGGAGTGAAGCGTATTTGCGTGTTTGTTCTCTTGTTGTTGCTGGCGGGTTGCCAGGCCGGTGAGCAGGAACCCGGCCTGTTGCGTGTGGGGCTGGCACAGATGCCGATTACGCTCGATCCGCGTTTTGCCACCGATGCCGCTTCGGTGCGTGTGCAGGAACTGATACATCGTGGGCTGGTGAAACTGGACGATTCGTTTAATATCCAGGCGGATCTGGCGGAACGATGGGAACATCCCGAGCCGCTGTTATGGCGTTTCTATTTGCGTCCGGGCTTGCATTTTTCCGATGGTTCCGATGTTGATGCAGCGGATGTTGTGGCCACGCTGTCGGCGGTGCTGGATGCGAAACTGGCCAGCCCTCTGAAAGCAGGATTTGCATCCATCAGGTCGATTTCGGCAGAGGCACGTGATGTCGTGGTGATTCGCCTGAACAGGGCAGAGGCATCATTACTGACGCATTTGAATATGGGTATTCTGCCCGAATCTATAGCGCATGCATCGCATCAGGCCCGCCGCACCATCGGTTGCGGCCCGTTTAAACTCAGGTCGTGGACAGAAAGTGCGCTGACTCTCGAACGTATTGATCCATCCGCAAGTGTGGCTGTGATCCGATTTCTCGGTGTAAAAGATCCGGTGACCCGGATTCTGAAACTCAAGCGCGGTGAGCTGGATTTTGTGCAGAATGATTTGCCGCCGCATCTGCTGCCCTATATCAGGGAACAGTCAGAGCTCAGTATGCAGACACGGCCTTCCACGACCTTTTCCTATATCGGGCTGAATATGCAGGATGACATTTTGAAAGATGTGCGGGTACGCAGGGCGCTGGCTCTGGCACTGGATCGCAATAAACTGAAAAAAGCCCTGTTTGCAGACCTGCCTGAACTGGCTGAAACGGTGCTGATTCCGGAGCATTGGGCATCCACACCGTTGCCGGAAATACCATTCGCACTGGATCAGGCCGCTCACCTGCTGGACGAGGCGGGGTTTCCCCGTGGCAAGGATGGTATTCGCTTCACGATCAATTATCGCACCAGCACCGACCCGACCCGTTTAAGACTGACTACGGCGATTGCTGCGATGTGGAAGAAAATCGGAGTCAAGGTATCGATTGAATCGCTGGAGTGGGGCGGTTTTTATGCCCGCATCAAAGGCGGTGATTTCCAGGTTTTTTCACTGGCCTGGGTGGGTATTGCCGATCCGGATATTTATCGCTGGATTCTGCATTCGGATATGTGGCCGCCCAAGGGAGCCAATCGCGGCCGTTATGCCAATCCGCAAGTGGATATGTGGCTGGATTTGGCAACCGCTGCAGACAGTCAGGCTGAACGCAGGCAATGGTATGCCAGGGTGGAGCAGCAGATGCATGATGATATGGTTTACATCCCGCTCTGGTATGATCCGGTGATTGCCGTTTCAGGCCCCCGCATTTCCGGATTCAGGCCGAAGCCGGATGGCAGCTTGCGGGGGTTGATGTCTGTCGTGATCACAGAAGCGAGGGAATAATGTTCAGTTTTCATCATGTAGCGCTGAGTGTGTCTGATCTTGAAGCATCTGTTGTATTCTATGAGCAGCTCGGATTCAGTCCGGTTTTCCGATGGAGGGCAGAGGATGAATCGCTTGCGATTGTGCACCTGAAACAGGGTGAGGCATTGCTGGAGCTGTTCTGCTTTTCCAGCCATGTTGCTGCTCCCGAGTCCTCAAAACAGTTGGCGACAGACCTGCCCCGAATCGGCATCAAGCATTTTGGGGTCAGGGTGGCCGATATTCAGCAGGCCAAAGAGCGAATGGATTCGCTGGGGCTGGCTGAGGGTATAGAAATCGTGCATGGAAGAACCGGCATCGACTATTTCTTTCTGGCAGACCCGGACGGAATTCTGGTCGAGGTGGTACAGGACAACAGAAAGCTTTCTGCCTGAACAGCGACGCAAGTCGCGTTACAACGACCCGACGATTGAATAATAAAATGGTAAAATCTCCCATTCTGTTATTCAAGGGTTACTTGTTTGAGATGACTGCTGTTAAGCTTCGCGCATGTCCCGAAATCAAACCCCTGAATCCATCATTGCCGGCATTATGGCTGATCTGGCTCCGTTGAAAGGTGTGCGGGTGATTGCTGCCATGAGCGGCGGGGTGGATTCATCGGTGATGGCGGTGTTGCTCAAAGAAGCCGGGCTGGAGGTGGTTGGGGTATTCCTGAATGTCTGGGATTATTCGCGTGATGATGTGAGCGGTCACGGTTCCTGCTGTTCGCTGGAAGATTCGTATGATGCACGCCGGGTGGCCGATCATATCGGCATTCCGTTTTATGCCATGGATATGCGCGAGGAGTTCCGCCGCGATGTGATTGATCCGTTTATTCAGGATTACGAGACAGGCCGCACGCCCAATCCGTGCGAGCGCTGTAACCGCTTTGTAAAATTCGGGGCGTTGCTGGATGCGGCGGATCAGCTGGAAGCACGATTTGTGGCGACCGGCCACTATGTGCAGCGCCGCGATGCGGATGATGGCATCCATGTATTCAAGGGCAGCGATAACAGGAAGGATCAGAGCTACTTTCTGGCCACAACAAATCGCCGGCAGGCCGAACGGATTCTGTTCCCTGTCGGTAATCTGGAGAAAGACGATACCCGTGATCTGGCCCGTTATTTCAGGCTGGCGACAGCGGAAAAACACGAAAGTCAGGATATCTGCTTTATTCCGGCCGGAGACCGCATTGCCTTTCTCAAACGGGAAGGTGCGACGGCCGGATTCATGGCCGGCGATATTGTGGATATTGAAGGAAACATACTCGGCCGGCATCAGGGCATTGCACACTTCACGCTGGGCCAGCGCAAAGGTCTGGGTCTGCCCGATGGCCCGTGGCATGTGGTGGGGCTGGATGGAACGACGGCGCGTGTTGTTGTCGCACACCCTGAAGATGCCCTGATTTCTGAGGTGGAAGTCGGCGATGTGAGCTGGATTCGCCAGCCGCATGCCGGGGAGAGCATCACGGCCAAAGTGCGTTACCAGATGCAACCGGCCGGCTGTAGTCTGCAGCCCGAAGATGGATGGGAAGGTGATGGGTTTCACCTTGTTTTCGACAAGCCCCAGAAACCGACTGCGCCGGGACAGGTGGCGGCCTTTTATGCCGGTGATGAATTGCTGGGTGGCGGTATTGTAAGTAAAATCTGCTGAGATATTTTTCCGCTGAACAGAATCAGCGTTTCCTCAGCGATTGTTCTCCAGCCATGTATCAATCAGTTCACGCATTTCCGCCAGTCGTTTTTTGTTCGGAGCTTCAAAGCGCATGACCAGTGCCGGCTGCGTATTGGATGCGCGCAGTAATCCCCAGCCATCGCCGAAATTGATACGCATACCGTCAATGTCGATAATATCATACCCGAGTGCCCGGAAATGCTCGATAGCCTCGTCCACCAGGTCGAACTTCCTTGCATCACTGCATGCAATACGCAATTCAGGCGTGGTTTCGGAGTGAGGTACATCGTTTAACAGTTCGGAAAATGTAGCGCCGGTATCGGTCAGCATCTGCATGACACGTGCACCGGCATAGGCGGCATCATCAAAACCGAAGAATCTGTCGGCAAAAAACATATGCCCGCTCATTTCACCGGCCAGCAGGGCACCGGTTTCTTTCATCTTCGCCTTGATCGGTGAGTGGCCGGTGCGCCACATGACCGGTTTGCCACCGGCCTGCCGGATGCCATCGTACATGTGCTGTGAACATTTGACTTCGGAAATAATCGTGGCTCCGGGCTGTTGTTTAAGCAGATGCCGGGCCAGCAATAACAACAGCATATCGGCCCAGACAATCTGACCTTTTTCATCGACAACCCCGATGCGGTCACCATCGCCGTCAAAGGCGATGCCCAGATCAGCACTGTGCCTGATGACGGTATCAGCCAGATCGACCATGTTTTCGGCAATGGTCGGATCGGGGTGATGGTTCGGGAAACGGCCATCCGGTTCGCAATACAATTCAATCACTTCGCAGCCGATACGTCGATATAGCGGGGCCGCAATAATGCCGGATGGTCCGTTGCCGGCATCGATGACAACCTTGAGCGGATGAGAAAGCCGGCAGTCGGCGGTAATAAAACGGGTATAATCATCCACCACACTTTGCGGGGTAACAGAACCAGGCGTGTCTGCATTGGGCAGGTCTTTTTGCATCAGCGCTTTCAGGGTCTGGATGTCTTCACCGTACAGACTCGACTTTCCCAGCATCATTTTGAAGCCGTTGTATTCACCGGGATTATGACTGGCGGTGACCATGATGCAGCCTGCGATATCGAGCCGGTAAACGGCATAATAGGCCAGTGGCGTTGGAGCAATACCGATATCAATCACATGGCGACCGGCATCGGTCAGCCCCCGTATCACAGATGTTTGCAGGGCAGGGCCGGAGAGTCGCACATCCCGGCCGATGGCCACAACACGCTGATCATCTGCAGGCAGCATAGCGGCAAAAGCTTTACCCAGCCGGTAAGCCAGGTCTTCAGTGATATCTGTGCCGGCAATACCGCGAATATCGTATTCGCGAAAAGCGTGATGTGGAAATTGCTTCAAGGTCTTATCCTGTTAAATCAAGTTCAAAATCTTGCACCGCAGAGTACGCGGAGTTGCGCAGAGTAAGGCATAAAAAACACATAGCATTGCTTATAATCCGGCAACTATAAATCCTGCGCTTGCGATACGGAAGCGCCTGCTTATGCTGCCCCCCATGTCAGCATCTTCATCCACCTCCCAACTCAATGAAGAACAGTATCGCGCCGTATTTCATCGTGGCGGACCACTGCTGGTGCTTGCCGGCGCAGGTTCGGGCAAAACCCGTGTGATTACCGAACGCATCGCCGCGCTGGTGGAGCGCGATGTGCCGGAAGATGCCATTACGGCGGTAACCTTTACCAACAAGGCAGCGCGTGAAATGCGACAGCGACTGCATCAACGCCTCGGTGACAAGGCCGGGCGGTTGCGTATCTGTACATTTCATTCGCTCGGTTTGTCCATTGTCCGCGAGCATGCAACGCTGGCAGGCCGGCGTGCCAATGTGTCGATCTTTGCCGGAGCGGAGCAGAAATCAGCCATGAAATCCGTGTTGTCGGAAATGAAGTTGCCTGCCGATGCCGATCAGGTCGACCGCACCCTGTCGCGTATTTCGCTGCTCAAAAACGGGCTGATTGAGCAACATGACAATCAGCTGTCAGCGATCCGCGAACACTATGATGAATTGCTGCAACGTATGAATGCTGTCGATTTCGATGACCTGATGGTATTACCGATCCGGTTGCTGGAAGAGCATGCCGATGTGCGGGCGCTGTGGCAGATGCGGGCACGCCATTTTCTGGTCGATGAATATCAGGATTCCTCGCGTATTCAGTATCAGTGGGTACGCTTGCTGGTTCCCGAACATGGAAATCTGACCGTGGTGGGGGACGACGATCAGTCGATTTATGGCTGGCGCGGCGCTGAAGTGAAGAATCTGTTCCAGTTGCAGCGTGATTATCCGGAGCTGACCGTGATACGGCTGGAGGAGAATTACCGTTCCACCGCCTCGATTCTGGATGCTTCCAATTCATTGATCGCCAAAAACTCCGAGCGGCTGGGGAAGACGCTGCGTTCCAATCTGGGACAGGGAAAACCGGTAAGAATCTGGGAGTCTCCCAATCCCGAGGAAGAAGCACGGCGCGTAGCCGGGGATATCAAGGCGCGACGTGCGACTTCCGAAGCCGGCTGGGATGATTTCTGCGTGCTGTATCGGGCATCCTATCAGGCACGAGCCGTGGAAATCGCCATGCGCGAGTCACAGATCCCCTATCATATCAGCGGTGGCCTGTCCTTTTTCGACCGGGCCGAAATTCAGGATGTGCTGGCTTATCTGCGCCTGATTGCCAATGCCGATGATGATCTGGCTTTTATGCGTGCGATTGCCAGGCCGCGGCGCGGTATCGGGGCCAAAGCGCTGGGTGAACTGGGCGATTTTGCCATGGCACACGGCTGTTCTTTGCTCGGTGCCTGTACGCATGAGGATTTAACGCACCAGCGTGCCGTGAAGCTACGTGAATTCGGCGATTTGATGGTGGCGCTTTCCTTTCAGTTCAAACACGGGGAAGCGGATGATGCTTTTGATGCCTTGCTCGATATGACACTGCTGGAAGCGGCCATTCGGGCGGAAGCCGACAGTGAGGAGATGGCCGAACGGCGTATGGGTAATCTGATGGAGTTACGCCGCTGGTGGATTATGCATACGGAGAACGGCGGTGATCTTCCCGATTTTCTGCAACATATTTTCCTGCTGGCGGATAAAGCCGATGACGATCCATCCGCTCAGGTGCGGCTGATGACGGTGCATGCGGCCAAGGGGCTGGAATTCGATCATGTCTATGTCATCGGTATGGAGGACGGTATTTTTCCGCATTCCAGTGCACTGGAAGAAAACAGAATGGAGGAGGAGCGCCGGCTGATGTATGTGGCTATGACGCGGGCCCGGTTTCATCTGACACTCAGTTATGCACGCGTACGCCAAAGGTTCGGACAGAAAGAAAAAACGGCGCCGTCACCGTTTCTGAAAGAACCGGATCAATCGGTAATGCGCTGGGTGGATAAGGAACTCGACAGTGAAGAAGCCAGAGAGGAAGCCGAAGATCATATGGCGGCCATGCGCAAGGCTCTTGGACTGGTTTAGAACGCCCTGAGTCGTCTGGGCCGGTAACCGGGGGTCAGGTTTTTGGCATATCCAGCAGCATGGTGATTTCCGTTTTATTCTGCAGCACATCTGCCAGGCTATACGAAGCCAGTACATCCATGAATGCCTTTTGCGCCTTGTAGAGCGCCTGTCTTAATGCACATGCCGGTAAAATCGGGCAGGTGTTTGTTTCGACATCAAAGCATTCCAGCAGGGTGGCATTGGGGTCTGTGTGGTTG
>JAUZQH010000221.1 GCA_030951065.1 Mariprofundus sp.
TCTGCTTCTGGTGGTGTTTTTCCAGCGCTTTACGGATCGGGCATTGCAATTATTCGGCCCGGTCGGACTGGTTTCGCTGGTCAGCGGATTATTTATCGATCTGTGGCTGACCATGGACAAGCTGCTGTTCGGTGCGGAACTAGCAGGACGACCCATGTTACAACTGGGCTCTTTAATGATTGTCACGGGCGTTTTGCTGTTCGGTATCGGCCTGATACTGGAAATGCAGGCGCGCACCTATTACGAATCAACCGGTCGCCGTCATTACAGCGTGCGCGAGGATCATGAGGAGTGAGCTCTCCGTGGGATACGAGATGAAAATTCTCATCGTTTCATTTCATACATCTCGCCTCTTGGCCTTCACCGATTCCAAATGATCTGGATTAAACTGCTGCTTTCAGCCCTGTTGCTGGCTTATCTGGGTTGGGCGCTGAATCTTTCCGATATTTTCAGTCTGCTGAAAACTGCTGACTGGCAACTGGTTGCTGCGGCAATATTGTGTCTGATTGTCGGTCAGGTGCTTTCAGCGATTCGCTGGACATGGTTGGCCCGCGGACTGGGACTTTCTGTGATAACTGCCAGGAAAATTCAAATCTATTTTCTCGGTATGTTCCTGAGTCTGTTTCTGCCCTCTATTATCGGGGGTGATGTGGCGCGCGGCTGGTTATTGGCCAAAGGCAGGGAAAATGCCGGCTGGCCGGCTGCAACCAGCGTGATTTTGGAGCGTGTCAACGGTGTCGTGGGGCTGGGACTGGTCGTTTCTTTCTGTATGTTATTCCTTGATATCCCCCTGATGTGGTTTATGGTGTGGAATACCGGGCTGCTCATGCTTTTCGGGATGCTTCTGACATTACCCTGGTGGTGGCCTCGACTGGTAGCATCCGGCTGGAGCGGTAAATTATCCGGCTGGAAATCATTACCGTTAACCACTCCTGTATTCCAGGCTGCCTGGTGGAAAAGTCTACCCGTATCCATTGTATTCCAAATACTGGTTGTGCAGGCGCATGTATTGCTGGGTATGGCGGTTGGCATGGAGATGTCATGGTTTGCTTACGGGTTTATGGTTTGCCTGGTAGCACTGGCTTCAGCTTTACCTGTTTCCTTTAACGGTTTCGGCATTCGGGAAGCCGGATATGTGGGGCTGGCCACATGGTTCGGTGCTTCTTCCGAAGTAGCCGGGGCAATGGCGGCTTTATGGGTGCTGGTACTGTTAATCGCCGCACTCCCGGGCGGCGTTGTGCTGTGGAAAATGGGGGGGCGCGACATTCTTCAGCGCAATGACAAAGTCACGTAGTCTGAACATTCCAGCCGAGCTAAGCTGTGGTTCATTATAACTGATAAGCAGACAGTCAGGTAATCAGTAAATTGTAGTTATCCAATAAATCACTTGGTGATTCCCATATTCTATTCAGGTTTATTTCAGCTTTTCCCTGCATTATTCGCATTATGTCCGTCACAAAGCACAGTCTGGAGGTTTGGGACCCGCTTATTCGCCTGTTCCATTGGTCCATGTTTCTTGCCGTAACCACAGCCTGGTGGGCAGAGGGCAGGGATCTGCAGTTACACATACAGGCTGGCACAGTTTTAGCCGGCTTATTGATGTTTCGAATGATCTGGGGGGTGATCGGGGAGCGTTATGCCCTGTTCATTTCCTTTATGCCTTCGCGCCGTGCCTTAAGCCGCCACCTGCGTGCACTGCTCGGTTTCCGTGCAGAACATTATCCGGCCCATACACCACTGGGTAGCCTGATGATTTATGCCCTGTTGTTGACGCTGCTGTTGCTGGTTTGTAGCGGCATGGCATTGATGGGGTTGCAGACAGGCTCAGGGGTATTTTCTGGCTGGACTGATGTGGAATTTAGTACTGAAATCATGATTCAGACTCTGCATGGGTGGTGTTATACGGTCTTGGGTGTACTGGTTTCTTTGCATCTGGCTGGTGTGTTGTTTGAAAGTCTGCTGCAGCATCGAAATCTCATTGCAGCCATGATCAGTGGAAAGAAAGTCCTGCCTGAGGATATTTATTTTAAGACATTGAAAGATAAGGAGAATATGTGATGAAAAAATATCTTTTTGTTGCCGCTCTGATGCTCGGAGCAACTGGCGAGAATATTTCAGATTTAACGGCGGCGGAGCCGGGAAAGCAGCTGTGGACGCAGATGCATATGCAGAAAAAACTGGGCAAACAGGTTAGTTGTGCATCCTGCCATACGGCTGATTTGAAACAGGCCGGGGAGCACCTGCGTACCGGAAAACGTATTGAACCGATGGCTCTGAGTGTGAACCCCGAACGACTCACTGATCCAGCCAAAGTGGAGAAATGGTTCAGGCGTAACTGTAAGTGGACCTGGGGCAGGGAATGCACAGCACAGGAGAAACAACAGATTATGGCGATGATGAAAGCAAGCTGAAGCCTCGCCACGCGTGGAACAGATTGACTTGAATAATTAGAAACAGGAGCTGTTATATGACATTGAAAACAAAACAAAAGCGTGTACTTGGTATGGTACTGTTTGCAGGTTGCGTGGGTTTGTCACTTTCGACACTGGCATGGAGCGATGGCGATGCGTGGTATGAGCATGATCGTGAAGAACATGAGCATGCAGAGGGTGGCTTCTACGGGAATACCAGCGATGTACCGATGATTACCAATGCGGCATATAAAACAGAGTGTTCGGCTTGTCATTTTGCTTATCCGGCCGGTTTGTTACCGGAACGTTCATGGTTATCTGTGATGAATAATCTGGAAAATCATTTTGGTGAAAATGCCGAGCTGGATCCTGAAACACAGGCGACTATTACCCGTTATTTGCAGGGCCACGCGGCAGATCGCATACCCAATCGCTTCAGTCGCAGTATTCTACGCTCGATCCGACCCGATCAGGCACCATTGAGAATCACAGAAACGTCCTATTTTGAGCATAAACACCGTGAAGTGCCGGATCGCATGGTGCGTGGCAATGATAAAGTGCGTTCCTTCTCCAATTGTCTGAGTTGCCATAGTATGGCCGACAAAGGGGTGTTTGATGAAGATAGCGTACGTATTCCCGGTTTTGGTCGCTGGGAAGATTAGGGCCTGTTGATTGATGTGCCTGATCCGGTCCATGCTGTTTGTTGTGCTGCTTACCGCCAGCAGTGCGTATGCCGATGATGTCGACCGGGTCAGGCAGTTGCGCAGCAATGATACGATTCTGCCGCTGAGCAAGATTCTCGTCAGCATCGAGAAACAGTATCCGGGTTCACTGCTGGATGTGGAACTGGAAGAGGAACACGGACAGATATTATACGAAATCAGGTTATTGGGCCGCGATCATGCGGTGCATGAAATCAAGGTGGATGCACGCAGTGGTGATATTGTGGATGTGGAGCGGGATTGATGCGGCTGCTGTTAATCGAAGATGAAGAGGCTTTGTGCCAGGAACTGGCTGCAGAGCTTGGTCGCCGTGGTTTTGCCGTAGACTGTAGTCATGATGGCATTGATGGCGCATTTATGGGTGAGAACGAACCCTATGATGTGATTATTCTTGACCTCGGACTGCCCGGTTTGCCGGGGCTGAATATACTGGCTCGGTGGCGTGCCGCCGGTATCAGTACACCTGTACTGATTCTCACGGCACGCGGAGCATGGCATGAAAAAGTCGATGGTTTTCATTTCGGCGCGGATGATTACCTGAGTAAACCATTTCATATTGAAGAGCTTGTTGTGCGTTTGCAGACACTGGTACGGCGCTCGTCCGGCCACGGCGGGGCGGAGCTGGCTATAGGTTGTTTGAAGCTCGATGAACATCGTCAGATCGCTCTGTGGCAGGCAGAAGGGGT
>JAUZQH010000222.1 GCA_030951065.1 Mariprofundus sp.
TTAAGGTTTCATTCATCTGACAGGCTTATTATGCTGCGTCGGCGAAAAGTACAGTGACCAGCATGGAGAGCGAGTGCCCGAAAATATCCGCGAGATACCGTACAATTACACATCCTATTCAGATCGTGAGATTGTCATCCGCTTTCTGGGCGAAGCTGCCTGGGACGATTTGAATGTATTGAGAACCCAGCGTCGCACGGGCCGTTCGGCCCGTATGCTGTTTGAGATTCTTGGTGATTTGTGGATGGTGGAGCGCAATATATATTTGCGTAATGATCTGCTGCACAATCAGAAACGGCGGCAGACGATGTACCGTCGACACTATGATCGTTTATCCCGTATTGAAGCCGGGGCCAGCGACAACCCCAGGGCGCAGAAGGTGGCTGCCTGTACCGGCCATTTGCTGGAAAAATTTTATGCCTGGTTCGAGCAGGAGCCGTCCAAGCGACGGAAAGCGCGCAAGGCTTTTGCCAGATATACCCATTCGAATAATGTCCATTTCGATGCCTATACGCTGACTCATCATGCCACCGATGCCACCGACTGGCGGCACCACGCACCTTTTTGTGTACTTACGCCTGATTCTGCCGATGAACTTCCGGGGCTGATTCGCGCTGTTGCCGATTTAGGGCTGGTGGTTATTCCCCGAGGGGGCGGCACGGGCCTGTGTGGTGGTTCGGTACCATTGTCCGACAATGCCGTGATGATCAATGTTGAAAAGCTCGATGCCATTGGTCCGGTTGAGATCAGAAATGTGGGTCGCAAGGGAGAAGTGGCCACGATCACAGCAGCTGCAGGCGCTGTTACCGGCAAGGTGATGGAAGCATCGAAGCCGCATGTGTTCGCAACCGACCCGACCAGCCTGTGGGCCTGCACTATCGGCGGTAATGTTGCTTCCAATGCCGGTGGTAAACATGCGGTAATCTGGGGAACCTGTGTCGATAATCTGCTCAGCTGGAAAATGGTGACGCCGGATGGCAACTGGTTGCTGGTAGAGCGTATCAACCACAATATGGCCAAGGTTCATGATGAAGAAACAGTTCGTTTCCGTTTGACACGCACCGATGCGGTTTCCGGCAAGCAGATCAGTCAGGAAGAACTGGCTGTCGCCGGTTCCGTATTCCGCAAAAAAGGTCTGGGCAAGGATGTGACACGAAAAGCGATGGGTGGTTTGCCCGGCGTGCAGAAAGAGGGGACAGACGGTTTTATTGTCGAGGCTACATTTGTATTACACCGTGCGTTTAATGTCACGCGCAGTGTCTGCTGCGAGTTTTTTGGACAGGAACTTTCCGAGGCCACCCGGGCGATGGTGAAAATCAAACATCATGTCGATGCGCTGGAAGGTGTACATCTGGAGGGCCTGGAACATTTTGACGAAAAATATGTCAAGGCTATCGAATATATTTCCAAATCAACCCGGCGAGAGGTGCCGCGTGTTGTTCTGCTGATTGATGTATCCGGTGACGATGAACATGCGGTGGCCAAAGCCTGTTCGGACATCTGCCGTATTACCTCGCAGGGTAATGGTGACGGGTTTGTAGCGACGTCTGCTGCCGATCGCAAGCGGTTCTGGGGTGATCGCGGACGTATGGCGGCTATCGCCAAACACACGCGTGCGTTCAAGCTCAATGAAGATGTGGTTATCCCGCTCGACCGGCTTTCCGAGTACAATGATTATGTCGAACATCTGAATATAGAAAATTCGATCAGTAATAAAATAGATATACTGGATGCCATTGCATCCTGTCTGTCCGATGCCCGGCACCGCATTCATGGCAACCGTTTGGAAACGAGTGACCTGAATCTCGATGATGACCCCTATCTGACTGAAAAACTGGATGCCTGTTTGAAACTGGTTGGGGAGACAAAGGAAAACTGGAGCAGCCTGTTACAGAATATCGATGCGTCGGCCAGAGCTGTGGCTCCCCAGCTGCAGGATGTGAAATACAAACGCTCGGAGCCACTGTTCCGGGTCATACAGCGTGGCGCCAAACGCATTTCTTATCGCAGCGAGGTGGAGCAGCCCCTGCTCGATCTGTTGCGCGGGCACGAATCGCTGATTGAGGCTGTTCGCGAGGCACACCGCAGCACGCTTTCCGGACGTATCGTTGTCGCCACCCATATGCATGCCGGTGATGGCAATGTGCATACCAATATTCCGGTTAATTCCAACGATTATGTCATGATGAAAAAGGCTCATCGTGTGGTCGAAAAGGTCATGGCCAAGGCGGTGGAACTGGGCGGTGTTATTTCGGGCGAACATGGTATCGGCATTACCAAACTGGCATACATGGATAAATCACTGCTCGAGGAAAATGCCGAGTATCTGAAAACAGCTGATCCGGACCACCTGTTCAATCGCGGCAAGCTGTTACCCGATACCGATCTTCAGCTGAGCTATACGCCGAGTTTCAATCTTCTGGAAATGGAGTCGATGATTCTGGAAGCGGCCGATATGACCGATCTGTCCGAAGCCATTTCGCCGTGCCTGCGTTGCGGTAAATGCAAGCCGGTGTGCAATACCCATTTCCCTCGCGCCAATATGTTGTATAGCCCGCGTAACAAGATTCAGGCGACGGGAGCCATGATTGAGGCTTTTCTGTATGAATCGCAGACCGGTGCCGGTATTTCATTCGAGCAATTCGAGGGTATGCAGGATGTCGCCGATCACTGCACGATTTGCCATAAATGCGAAAGTCCGTGTCCGGTTAATATCGATTTTGGTGTGGTTACCGAAGGCATGCGGGCCCTGCTGAAAGACAAAGGGCAGAGCAAGGCCAATCTCGGTTCCAGATTATCCATGATGTTTCTGGTCATGCAGAATCCGAATGGCATCAGGCTGATGCGCGAGTTTATGCTGCGCTGGGGTTATGCCGGACACAGGCTGCTGAACAAACTGGGCAAGCTGTTCGGGCTGGTGCAGAAAACGCCTGCGGCTAAACGCAACCTGGATGGTATCGAGGCACAGGTCATTAACTTCATTGAGCGCCCGTTGCCATCGTTACCATACGGTACGGCGCGTCAGACGCTGGGCATTGAATCCAGCGACAAGAATATGATTCCGGTGTTGCGGGACCCGAACCGTTCCAATGGCCGGGCAGTATTCTATTTCCCGGGCTGTGGTTCCGAACGCCTGTTTTCACAGGTTGGACTGGCGACGCAGGCCATGCTGTTCGATCTCGGTATCAATGTGGTGCTGCCGCCTTCCTACCTGTGCTGCGGTTATCCTTCCACGGCCGGCGGCGACCATGAACAGGGTGACAAGATATCCTATGATAACAGGGTGCTGTTTCATCGCATCCGCAATGCATTGTCCTATCTGGATTTCGAGGCGGTCATTGTTTCATGCGGCACCTGCTATGATCAGCTGACACGATATGAACTGGAAAAGGTTTTTCCCGGTGCACCGCTGATCGACATTCACGAATACCTGATGCAGCAGGGTGTTAAAGCGGAGCATGTGGACGGTGTTGAATATATGTATCATGTACCGTGCCATTCTCCGTTGAAGCGGCATGGCTCACACGCGGCAATTGAATCGCTGCTGGGTTCCGAGTCGGTGAAGTCTGAAGAATGCTGTGGTGAAGCCGGTACGCTGGCTGTAGCGCATCCGGAAATTGCCGGCAAAATCCGTGCCCGCAAGGAAGAGCAGATGGAAATAGCCAAAGCGCAACTGCCGGGTGAATCGAGCCAGAAGATTCTCACCTCATGTCCTTCCTGCTTACAGGGTCTTTCAAGGCTGGAGGATCAATCCGGTGTGGAAGCTGACTACATTGTGGTTGAGCTGGCCAGGCATTTGCATGGCGATGACTGGCAGAAGCAGTTTGTTAAAAAAGTGAAAAACGGCGGTATCGAACGGGTTCTGATGTAATGCCGGTTGGCCCTGGAAAAATGGCGCGGTTCTTGTTGTGTGCCTGTTTGTTATCGCTGGCTGCCTGTGCCAGCAGTCCGCCGAAAAATATCAATGACAGCTGTGCCATGTTGCAGGAAAAAGACGACTGGTATGAGTACGCCAACGATTCATACAAGAAGTGGGGTGTACCGGTACATGTTCAACTGGCCATCATCTATCAGGAATCCCGTTTCCGTTCAGAGGCTGAAGCACCCGATGATACCCTGCTTGGTTTTATTCCCTGGGGGCAGGTGACCAGTGCTTACGGTTATGCGCAGGTGCTGGATTCCACCTGGGACTGGTATATGAAGTCTACCGGCAATTGGGGGGCGGATCGCGACGATTTTGAAGACGCGACGGATTTTATTGGCTGGTACGGCAATTATTCACACAAAAAACTCGGCATATCCCGGTGGGATGCCTATAACCAGTATCTGGCCTATCACGAAGGCCATGGTGGCTGGAAACGCAAGACATTCAACAAAAAACCGTGGCTGATCAAAGTGGCGAGAAAAGTGGAGCGGCGGGCGGCCCGCTATGCGGCACAACTCAAGCGTTGCAAAGACCAGCTGGATGATGGTAGCGGCTGGTTCTGGTGATTACCGGCTAATCAGGGACTCGATAGCTTTGGCCTGATCCGCTGCGTTACCCGTATAGCTGGCAGGGGTCATGGTCAGCAGCAGCTGTTTGGCTTCATCCGGAATATCCAGCTCGGCTACGAATTCGTGCAGTCGTTCAGGCGTAATGCCCTTGCCGCGCGTCAATGCTTTCATTTGTTCATACGGGTTTTCCAGGCCATAGCGACGCATGACTGTTTGCACGGCTTCACCCAATACCTCCCAGCTGGCATCGAGATCGGCATTGATGCGCTCGGCATTCAGCTCCAGCTTGGAAAAACCACGCTGTGCGGAATTGTACGCCAGCATTGAGTAACCGAAGCCGACACCTAGATTACGCAATACGGTGGAATCAGTCAGGTCACGCTGCCAGCGTGAGATCGGCAGCTTTTCAGCCAGGTGTCGCAGGACGGCATTGGCCAGTCCGAGATTGCCTTCGGCATTCTCGAAATCAATCGGATTGACTTTATGCGGCATGGTTGAGGAACCGACTTCACCGGCAATCACGCGCTGTTTGAAATAGCCCAGTGAAATATAAGCCCAGATATCACGGCTGAAGTCGATCAGTATCGTATTGAAGCGCGCCAGAGCATCATTGAGTTCGGCAATATAATCGTGCGGCTCAATCTGAATGGTATACGGGTTCCAGGTAATACCGAGCGATTCGACAAAACCTTTGGCAATGGCGGCCCAGTCGAGATCGGGATATGCGGCCAGATGGGCATTGTAATTGCCAACGGCACCGTTGATTTTACCCAGGATCGGTGTGGCGGCAATCTGATCCAGCGTACGCTGCATGCGATAAGCCACATTGGCCCATTCCTTGCCCATGGTGGTCGGGCTGGCTGTCTGCCCGTGGGTGCGCGATAGCATGGGTTGCTCTGCATAAGCACTGGCACCATCTGCAATGGTTGCTATGAGCGATTTCAGTGCGGGCAAGAGTACGGAGTCACGAGCCTCTTTCAGCATGAGGGCATAAGAGAGGTTGTTGATGTCTTCGGAGGTGCAGGCAAAGTGAAAAAATTCCGAGACAGCAGCCAGTTCCGGGTTATCAGCCACTTTTTCTTTCAACAGATATTCCACGGCCTTGACATCATGATTGGTGGTTGCCTCGATTGTTTTGACACGATCGGCATCAGCTTCGCAGAAGTCTGTAATGATATGATCAAGAAATGCATTGGCAGCATCAGAAAAGGCAGGCACCTCGCTGATATCGATGTTGCTGGCCAGCATCTGCAACCAGCGCACTTCAACGGTAACACGCGCCCTGATCAGACCATATTCACTGAAGACAGGTCGTAATTCAGTGATTTTGCCGGCATAGCGGCCATCAAGCGGGGACAGGGCGGTGAGGGATGAAAGCTGCATGAAAACTCCAGTGTTGCGAATTTGATGGGCTGCGAAAGGTACACATGAATGGGTCGATTTCCAAAGAAGCATGTTGTTTATGGCGTGTCATATATGCGGTTTCTTGATTTCGGTTAAGCCGGTGGCATCATTCGCCACCGTTTTGCGACAGGGGTAAGGCTTGGTCTTACTCCTTTTTTATTCAATGCAGTGAGACTGAATACGCGAGGATGGCGGAACTGGTAGACGCGCTGGATTTAGGTTCCAGTACCTTTGGTGTGGGGGTTCGACTCCCCCTCCTCGTACCATTTTGGAGAGAAATACAATGATTCAGACAGAAGTGAAAGAACTGGGAAACCACGAATATCAGGTGCATGTTACGGTGCCGCAGGGCGAATATGACCGTGTTTATAATGAGCAGTTGCTGAAACTGAGCCGTCAGGCCAAGTTGCCGGGTTTTCGACCGGGTAAAACGCCGCCGGCACATCTGAAACAACAGTTCGGTCCCAGGTTGCATGAAGATACCGTGTCCGAACTGGTGCAGTCGCATTATGTTTCAGCGATTGAATCCTCCGGTTTGATTCCGGCTGTGCAGCCGATGCTGGATGTTCCTGCCATGCAGCCGGCTTCCGGCTTCGAGTTTACCATGCGGGTGACGACCTGGCCGACAGTTGAACTGAAAGATGTTGCCAGCCTGAAGTTTGATGAAACCAAGGTTGAAGTGGATAAAAGCGATATCGATTCAGTGATTGAGCGGCTACAGAAATCACAGGTAACGTTCGAGATAGAGGCGGATCGTGCGGCTGAAACGGGCGATCAGTTGCATATCGATTTTGTCGGTGTGATTGATGGCGAGGAGTTCGATGGTGGCAAGGGTGAAGATGTGCCGCTGGTGTTAGGCGAAGGTCGTTTTATTCCCGGCTTTGAAGAGCAGCTGGCTGGAAAGTCAGCCGGTGATGAAGTGAATGTCGAGGTGACATTCCCTGCCGATTACCAGGCCGCACACCTGGCGGGTAAGGCGGCCAGTTTTGCGACAGTGGTGAAAAGTGTAGGCAAACCTGTACGAGCAGAAGATGAAGATGCGCTGGCTAAAATGCTTGGCTTTGATGATGCCGATGCGCTGCGTGCAGATGCAGCGGAGCGCCTGAATGAAGAAGCTGCACAGGCTTCATTTTCATCCACCCGCGATGCGGCGCTGGATGCGCTGCTTGCTGCTCATGAGATTACCCTGCCGGAAACACTGATTGAGCAGGATATGAAAGAGACGACCCAGCGCATATTGCAGAACATGAAACAGCAGGGTATGGAACCACCTGCCGATATGCTCGAGGATGAGGCATTTAAACAGGAAGTTAGAATTCGCTCCGAGCGCGGTCTGAAATTGTCCGTGTTGCTGCAGAAGGTTCGTGAAGCTGCGGATCTGTCCGTGGATGATATTCAGATCAATGCAGAACTGGATCGTCAGTCACAGCAGTATCCTGAAGAGCAGCGCGAGCAGTTCAAGACCTGGATCAGAGGCCAGAAGGATCAGATGGCATCGGTGCGCGAAAGCTTGCTGGAACGTAAGTGTATCGAGTATATTGTCTCCGAAGCCAAAACAAAACCCGTCACCAAGGCGCTGTCAGCATGGCAGGCTGAACAAGAGCAAGCCCAATAAAGCCACGGGTGTGGCTTTATCAGGCACGACAGTCGGCTGAGTTCGTTAACGGGTAACATCTAGTAGCGAGAAAGGAGAGTATATGAATCTGGTTCCGGTTGTAGTAGAACACACGGCGAGGGGAGAGCGTTCCTACGATATTTTTTCCCGTTTGCTTAAAGAACG
>JAUZQH010000223.1 GCA_030951065.1 Mariprofundus sp.
CCCTGAAATCAGGAAATTTTAATTCCGGTAACAATTCCCGATGTAATAACCGGTTGGATATCCGTTTATTGTCCCGGAAAAACTCCAGTGCCGCCGCTGGTAAAAGCGCTTCCCCTTCCGTTTCAGATAACAGCTCCGGAGCCGGTGCACCGATCATTTGCGCCAGTTCCGTGACATAATCGGCATGCGGTAGCGGCAGGTCGTCGGCCAGATTCACAATGCGTCCGCGCTGCGGTTTTTGCATTGCAGCCATCAGGGCTGCCACAATATCATCGACATGAATGCGGCTGGAATAATGCGGCGGTTGCCACTGTACGCTCCGGTAACCGCCGGCTCTGAGCCTGCCGAGTATATTGCGGTCCGGCCCGTAGATACCCGCCAGCCGGAACACTTCTGCGGGCAACCCTGATTGTAGCCAGGCCTGCTCCGCCTTCAATCGTTCCGACCCGCGTGCACTGGTAGGCCTGCACGGATACGATTCATCCACCCAGGCGCCCCCTGCATCGCCATAAACACCGGTGGTGGAAAGATAGCCTGCCCATCCAACTGAAGACAATTTCGGGGCCAGTTCCGGCAACCATAATGTTTGGGATGCATGCATCCCCTGCTTATCACGCGTGAGCGGAATCGAATCCAGCACGGCATCGACCGATGCCAACAGTGCACACGGCACATCTTCTGGCGATGCCGCCAGCACAACCTCAAGGCCTTTGTCCTGAAGTGCTCCTGCCCGCTCCCTGCTGCGCGTTGTTCCGACCACCCGAATACCCTCGGCCATGCAGGCTTCGGCCAGTTTCTCACCCACATAGCCGCAACCGAGAATGAGCAGCGACCGGATCAAAGCAAATCCAGCGGCGAGATCACCGCATCCAGATTCTGCTGCAGCACATGCGTATAAATCTCCGTGGTTTTTACATCCTTATGCCCCATCAGCTTTTGCACCACTCGAATAGTCACGCCATTTTCCAGCAAATGTGTGGCAAAAGAATGACGCAGGGTATGCGATGTCACGCGCTTGTGGATGCCTGCTTTATCCTTTGCCTTGCGAATGGCTTTTTGCAAATTGGAGCCGCCCACATGATGGCGGCGCAACTCTCCCGTTTCAGGATCTTGCGACAACGATTTGGCAGGAAACACAAATTGCCATTCCCATGAGCAGGGTGCATGGGGATATTTTCTTGCCAGCGCTCCGGGCAGCCAGACATTGGCATGGCCATCCTGCAAATCCTGCTCAAACATATGCCGCACTTTCCGTAAATGCGTCTGCAAATCATCCCGCACCGATTGCGCCAACAGCGTGGTTCTATCCTTGTCGCCCTTGCCTGCATGAATCAGTAAATAGCCGTTGGCAAAATCCACATCCTGCACCCGCAGGCGCAACAGCTCCTGCAAACGAAGCCCGCCGCCATACATCACCCGCGCCATCAGGGCGGTCTCGCCACGCATATGGCCAAGCAAAGCAGTCACTTCATCCTTGCTCAACACCACCGGCAGACGCGGCGGCTTTTTGCTGCGAATAGCGGCAATATCATCGGCAAACGGCAAGGCAAGCACCTGTTTATACAAAAACAGCAGCGCGTTAAAGGCCTGGTTTTGCGTGGATGCGGCCACGTTTTTCTCAACCGCAAGGTGGCTTAAAAAATGTTCGATTTCCGTCTTGCCCATCTCTTTGGGATGCCACTTGTTGTGAAAGAAAATAAATTGCTTAATCCAGTAAATATAGGCTTGCTCCGTACGCAAACCATAATGATGGTAGCGCATTACCTCCTGCACTTGATCCAGCAGTTTGCCTGACTTCGGGCGAAACCCCTCTCGGCTGCGCTTATTTCCCGGCGCATCAAAAGACATGCCGTTATATTCCTCTTTCTTATTGTATTTATCAATATATAAGAATACCGTTCCATCTATGTGTAGAAAATATGAGGAATATCTTTCCCTATATTGGGATAGTTAGGCGGTAAGCACTATAGATGGGGAAAAAAATGAAAAGAATACTAATAGCCACTCTGGTTCCACTATTTATGTTTTCGAATTATGCTATCTCAGAGACGATTATTGACTTGTCTTGCTCTGTTTCTGGCCTAAAATTTAATGGCAAATCACCAGTTGGCGGATACACCGAAAAAATATACATTAAGCACTCAGTAAGCGATGAAGGCTGGGGGATAAGCAACAGCGAGATTATCTCTGATGGTGAAAAATTAGAGTCAAATGTGATTGCGCTCGAGCCTAACTACGCAGTTTTAGCTTACTCTACGACCGTAGGTAGTGGCTTCAAAAAGTCGCTTTTAGTCTTCACTTATGTCTTGGATCTACAGGCAATGGAGTTAAACCGATCAATAACCAGTCTTCCAAAAGGCATGGATGAACGAACAACTGGAAAATGTAAATAAGTATATTTATGTCCTTGTTTGATTTATCAAGTAATTAAATGCCTAATCGGGTAGCCGGGGGATTTTAACCCCCAGCCCCCACACCACCCCGCATGCGGGTCCGCACGGGGCGGTTCATGACGATTATCGGGCCGTAACCGGATAATGAATATTCACCCAAAGTTGTTTGATGGAAATCAGCCCTTGATCCTTTAGCCATTGGTTGCTCATGCCGCTGTTGGTCGCTTCCGTTCGCTGCTCGTGTTTTAAAAACTTGCCGGTTCAGCCTTAAGCCTTCTGTAACATATAGAACCTGTTGAGGTCGTCACCCAAACCCCGCCGTCTCGCCAACAACGTTTTTTAGCGGACGCTCGAAGAACCAAAGTGTCAACATAAGGAGGTGCACTGGCTTTCTTGCTAGCAGGAACGCAAGCTTTATTTCCGCTAGCAAACTCATAAAATGTCCCACCATTTTTTATGCATTTTCGCTTCCCAATTCGTTTTTTACGCATTGCTCCCGACTGCCCACTTGCATCTGACCCAAGATTAGCATCTCCGATTGACGTGTGGCGATTGCTCCTCGTCGTATTGTGGTCTACAGCAGCAAACACCACATCAGCACCTGCAAGCATAAGTATTCCAATTACAATTAAGAAACTTTTCATTTTTCCCCTCCTCAAGAAAGTTATCTATTCGATTAAGTCAACTTAATATGATAAACCTGAAACCGTCAAGTTGGAAAAGACTCTTACTTCAGCAAAATTCAAAAAACAGTCTATTACTCTATCTATTAAACTTCATCCAAGGGGGAAAAATAATGAGATTTTTTGCAATAATCTGCATGGCCATGGGCTTGACGCTGGCAGGCTGTAGTTCCGAAAAAGAGGCAACACCTGCTCAGCCGGCAGCCACAGAGGCTCCTGCATCGGAAACCACTTCCACAACGACTGATGCCGCTGCAACGACCGATGCCGCTGCAACGACCGATGCCGCTGCAATGACCGATGCCGCTGCAACGACCGATGCTGCAGCCACAACCGATGCCGCTGCCGGGGCTGCACAGTAGGTAACAGACGGCTAAAAACACGGCCGCATTAAAAAAGGGACTCCCTGGTTGAGTCCCTTTTTCCTGCCTGTTTTTTACCGGAAGCACTGCGCATCAGCTGTCCGGGATGAAAACGAAATCAATGCGACAGATGACTTTATCGGCCTGATACGTAATTGTTACGCTGTTTCCTTATTCCAGCTGACAGGTGATCCGAACCATTTATGACACATACATTTTATAACGAAACCCAGATACCCGGTGGTCCACTGGTGGTTAGTCACGCCATGCCATCGTCCCAAAGCGTGGCGCTCGGCGTATTTATTGATCTCGGAAGTCGCGATGAGCCCGAAGCACAATCCGGCATAACACATGCCCTGGAGCATATGCTGTTCAAGGGAACCGCCCGAATGGATGTCCATCGACTGGCTGAAAAACTGGATGAGTTAGGTGGCAATGCCAATGCATTCACATCACGCGAGCGTACCTGTTTTCATCTGCACGTATTACACGAGCACTGGCAGGAAGCACTGGATGTGCTCACATCCATGATTCGTGAACCCACCCTGCCGGAAGATGAATGGCGGCGTGAACGCGAAGTCATTTATGCCGAAATGGCCATGATTGAAGATACGCCGGAAGAGTGGATCATGGATCAGCATATAGCGGCATTGTTTCCGCATCATGAACTCGGTCGACCTGTACTGGGTAAGCATGAATCCTTAAACGGCCTGTCAGCGGATGATCTGAAAACATATCTGGGCACGCATTACAGTGCCGGTCGCCTGTTGATTGCTGCAGCCGGACATATTGATCACGCCCAGCTTGTCGATGCTGTGGCCGCACTGGCATGGCAACCTGATAGTCCGGAGATCATGCACAGACAACCGCCATCCGCTTTGGTCAACGGTATTCATTCGCTGCAACGCGACGGTGAACAGGCTCAAATGGTCATTTCCTTTGATGGCATTACCGTTACATCGGAGACAAGACCACAGGCCTGGCTGGCTAATCAACTATTGGGCGGCGGTATGAGTTCCCGATTATTCAGAGAGGTGCGCGAGAAACGCGGACTGGCTTATAGCGTGGGTTCGCATCTAAGCATGTTGAGCGATACCGGCACCTGGAGCATAAGCTGCGGCATGGAGCCGGCACGGGTTACCGATTGCGTGGAAGTGATCAGCGACGTGCTGGAAAACTTTGCATCCAGTATCCATGCAGAAGAGATTGAACGTGCCAAACGACAACTGGAGGTACAATTCCGTATGGGACTGGATTCGGTGGAGGGACAAATGCTCTATCTCGGTGGCAGGCAGGATGAGCAGGTGCTGTTATCGCCACTGGACTGGCTACAGCGCATTGAAGCAGTGGACGTGAATATGCTTAGAGACTGGTGTGAAACACGGTTATCACAGGCAGGACTGTGGAGCATTGCTGCACCGGCATGCAAACTGGATGCGGTTTGCGACAAAATTCGTGATAGGATCGGGCACTCACCATGTTAGCAACGATTCGAGAAGATATTCGCACCGCCTTTGATCGCGACCCGGCCGCACGTACGACCTGGGAGGTATTAACCTGCTATCCGGGTCTGCATGCCATCTGGATGCATCGACTGGCGCATAGCTGCTGGAACGGCGGCCTGCTCTGGCTTGGCCGCTTTGTTTCCCACATCTCCCGCTGGCTGACCGGTATAGAAATCCATCCCGGTGCCACCATCGGCAAACGCTTCTTTATTGATCACGGTATGGGTATCGTTATCGGTGAAACCACCGAGATCGGCGATGATGTGACGCTGTACCATGGTGTGACACTGGGTGGTACGACATGGGAAAAGATCAAACGCCACCCGACCTTGCAGGATGGTGTCATTGTCGGTGCCGGTGCCAAGGTGCTGGGAGCCATTACTATTGGCGAGCAATCGCGTATCGGTGCCAATTCGGTCGTATTCAAAGACGTGCCAGCCCATTCCACTGTGGTCGGTATTCCCGGTACGGTGGTAGCAACAACGCAATCATTAATCGAAAATGGAAAAATTAACCTTGATCATCATCTGCTGGCCAACCCGGTGGCGGAAGCGCTTGGCCATGTACTGAAAATGATCGATGATGTGAATGCACGCGTGGATGCATTTCATCCTGACAACACGGGTGATCGCGCCGAAACATCCAAACAACTGGAAAAAGACCTCCTTAATGAACAGGAAAAACTGGAACGGTTTCTTGGTGGCGGCATCTGATTCCTGACCATGGCTCACATGCCTGACCTGTCAGGATAAAACCGAACACCCTGCCAAATCAGGCACCAAGCGCTTGATTTGCAAGAAGATTGTGTCTTTCTCTTTTTACAGCGGATTTATTGTATCCTGCAATAAATCCGCACCTTCCCAGGGAACCGGCGTTCTTCATAATGCAAACGGGCAGCAACAGCAACTTTATACTTGACTAAAATGGTCGGCTTTATAATATCCGACCCTCTCATATGGTTATTGTACAACGGAGGCTGTGATGCGATTAACAAGTAAAGGACGTTATGCCGTTTCGGCAATGGTTGATTTAAACAAGCAGCAGGATGGTCCGGTAACACTGGCGGCTATTTCGGAACGACAGTTTATTTCGTTATCTTATCTTGAACAGTTATTCCGCTGCCTGCGTGAAAGCGGACTGGTCAAATCCGTGCGCGGTCCGGGCGGTGGTTACTTGCTGGCCAAAACAGCCAAAGACATTTCTATTGCAGAAATCATCCGTGCAGTGAATGAACCGGTACGCACCACGATGTGCGAGAATGGTGTACGAGGTTGCCATCGCGGTAACCGTTGCGATACGCACCAGCTATGGGAATCACTTGGACAGCATATTTACCGATTCCTGGATGCGGTCAGCCTTGAGCAGGTTTGCGCCAAAGATGCAGTACTGGACCATATTGAGTTGGGTAAAATTGAAGATTATCTGTCATCAAACAAGCTTCCTGAAGGCGCTGTGAAAATTGAAGCGGTATCTTGACTTCAACGCCACATGTCCGCCTGTTAAGGCCGCACTGGATGCGGTAGCGCAAGCAGCCACAGCAGCTCCGGGCAATCCGTCCAGCCTGCACTGGGCCGGCCGTGCCGCCCGTCGTATCGTGGATGATGCACGGGATAAACTGGCAAAATATGTCGGATGCGAATCCGGTAGCATTGTATTCACATCCGGTGGCACGGAATCCGATAATATTGCCATTCACAGCGTGCTGGCTTCGGCGCAATCCGGGCGTGTGGTATGCACGGCTATCGAACATCCGGCCGTCTTAAAACCGTTACAGCACAAGGCCGCACAGGGCCTTGATGTCGTTTACGTGCGACCGGATAAAAATGGTGTTGTAACAGCTGAAAACATGATTGCGGCAATCGATAACGACACGCTGCTGGTCTGCATGATGCTGGTAAATAACGAGAGTGGAGCCATCCAGCCTGTACACGAGGTTGCGGAATACTGCAGAAGCCGGGGCATTCCGATGCTGGTTGATGCGGTACAGGCGCTGGGAAAAACACCGGTCAATTTTCAGCAACTGGACGTTGATTTCATGAGCCTGTCGGCCCACAAGATTGGCGGTATCAAAGGGGTTGGTGCTCTGCTGGTGCGGCGTGGCATCAAGCTGCTGGAACTGACGCCGGGTGGCGGTCAGGAGCGCGGTCGTCGTTCAGGCACTGAAAATGTGCCGGGTATTGCGGCTTTTGCAGCTGCTCTCGGTGAAATCAATTTCACTTCCTTCGCCTCAATTCGTGATGCCTTTGAGAAACAACTGAAAATGCAGATCCCCGAAGTAAGGATTTTATCGGAAGACACATCACGCGTTGCCAACACCAGCCTGATTATTTTGCCGGGCATGGACGGTGAAACGCTTTTGATGCAACTGGATCTGGCCGGGTTTGCCGTGGCATCCGGTTCAGCCTGCTCGTCGGGCAAACGTGAACCATCCCATGTTCTGATGAGCATGGGGATGAATGAATCAATGGCGCGCAGTTCAATCCGGATCAGTTTCGGGCCGGGAAACAGTATCGAAGATGCCAAAGCGCTGGTGGCTGCACTGGTCAACAGTCGCAACCGTCTCAAAGGCATGGCCGGTCTTGCAGTATAAATCATGGAGATCAAAGTGGATATTGAATTAACATCGGCAGCGATTGCCAGAATTAGAAAAATACTCGCAGATGCACAAAAAAACGGCCTTCGTCTTGCCGTGCGGCCGGCGGGCTGTTCCGGTCTGGAATATGTGATGGAAACCGTAAATGAAGCCCGAGCCGGTGACCTGGTCAAATCATTTGAAGGCTTTGATCTGTATATTGACCCGGAATCTTATAAAACAGCATTGGCTGGCCTGAGACTGGATTTCCAGCAGGATGTGCTCGCTTCAGGGTTTGTGTATAACAATCCGAATCAGAAAGGCGCTTGCGGCTGCGGCGAATCATTTTCAGTTTGATTGAAATTTGGAACCGGTTCACATTTAACCGATTCTATTCTCTTTTTCGTCAGGCAGGCTAGGCTAACCCCTTCATTAAAAGGAGTTGCCATGTCAAGCGTACTATTATCCATTTCAGGTCATGATCGTCCCGGCATTGTCCGTGATGTGGCAGAGGCATTGCAGCATCTGAATGCCAATATCGAAGACTCATCAATGACCGCTCTGCGCGGTCGCTTCACGATGATGCTGATTGTGCGCTTGTCCGGGAATATCAGCCTTGGCGAACTCAAAGCCGCACTGGCCGAACTCGAGCAGCGCACACGATTAACCGTTCAATCGCAAACCATCTCCGATGAAGAGGCAAGCACCTCGCCACAGGAGCCGGATCATGTGGTTACCGTGCATGGAGCGGACAAGGTTGGAATTGTCTACGCAGTCACGAATGCACTGGCGACACTGGATATTTCAGTTGTGGATGTATCCACCCAGTCCCGGCCTTCGGAACAGGGCCATGTCTATATGATGGTCCTGGAAGTGGCTGCCGGCGATCAGGGCAATGCCATGAAATCGGCACTGGACGATGTGGCTAAAAAAATCGGTGTTGATGTGGATATCCACGAACTCGATGATGCTGTTCTATAGTTATATCTGACCATTCATCCAACGATCCCTTGCCTGTTCAGAAGATACTGACCCATCCCGATGAGCATCTGCGCCGGGTATCTGAAGCCATCACATGCTTTGACCCGAACCTTGTGAAGCAATTTGAGGAACTGGAGCAAATCATGCGATCCGGAATCGGAGGTGTAGGTATTGCCGCACCTCAGATTGGTGATAACAGACGTTTCATCATCGTGGACTGCAGTACCAGCCTCAGACCATGCAAACATCACGGCCTGTTATATATGACCAATCCGACGATCGAATCAAGACATGGAGAAACGCTGGGACGTGAAGGCTGTCTTTCCGTGCCCGACTGGGTGGGCATGGTACCCCGGGCTGCTGAAATAACCGTCAGTTTTGATAATCTGCGAGGGATGAGACAAACGATTACAGCCACCGGTTTTGAAGCCCGCGTCATCCAGCATGAAATTGATCACCTTGATGG
>JAUZQH010000224.1 GCA_030951065.1 Mariprofundus sp.
TTTATCTGGCATGTTGTTTATCCGGCATTTTCCAGCTCTTCACTGGCCAGCATCCATTGTTCTTCAGATTCTTCCCGTTGTTTGTTCAACTGCCGGTGTTCGTCACTTAGTCGACGCAATTGATCCGAAGAAGCCTGTTCATACAATGCCGGATCAGCCATTTGCGTGTCCAGTTCGGCAATACGCTGATGCAGTTGATCCAGATCATGCTCAAGCTTTTTCACTTTGTTCCGCAGTGGTTGTAAAACCTTTCGTTGCTCGGCTTTCAACCTGCGATCATCTTTTTTTGAAGGGCGGGACGAAGTTTTTTTATCCTCTCCGTTTCTTTGCTGCAATAACCAGCTGGAATAATCATCGAGATCACCCTCGAATGTGGCTACTGAACCACTGGAAACCAGCATCAGCGAATCACAGACGGTTCTGAGCAGGTGCCGGTCATGCGAAACCAGCACCATGGCACCTTCAAAACTCTGCAAGGCCAGACTCAACGCATGGCGCATTTCCAGATCGAGATGGTTGGTCGGTTCATCCAGCAGCAACAGGTTCGGTTGCCGGTAGACAATCATGGCCAGCACCAGGCGTGCTTTTTCGCCACCGGAAAAATGGTTCACAGTGGCCAGCGCCATGTCGCCACGGAAATCGAAACCGCCCAGAAATAATCGCGCATCTTTTTCGGACAGGTTATCATCCAGCATCATCAGATGTTGAACGGGGGACAGGTCGCCGTGCAGCTGTTCCAGTTGATGCTGGGCAAAATAGCCGATGGACAGATCCCGGGCACTGTTGCGGCTGCCCTGTTGCGGTATCAGTTCACCGGCCATCAGTTTGATCAGGGTCGATTTTCCTTCCCCGTTGGGCCCAAGCAGACCGATACGTTCTCCCGGCAGTAATGACAACGAGATCGCGTGGAGAATGGTGCTGTCACCATAACCGGCAGATGCTTTGTTCAGTCTGAGTAACGGATTGGGAATCTGCCCCGGATGTTTGAAGCTGAATGAAAACGGTGAATCAACATGAGCCGGTGCGATCTTCTGCATACGCTCCAGCGCCTTGATTCGGCTCTGTGCCTGTGTGGCTTTGGTAGCCTTGGCTTTGAAGCGGTTGATAAAGCTCGTCATATGCTCGATCTGTTTTTGCTGTTTTTCATAAGAGGCCTGTTGCAGGGCAAGTTTTTCTGATCTTAATCGTTCAAAATCGCTGTAATTACCGGCATATATGGTTATTTGTTGATGTTCTATATGAGCTATACGGTTGACGCAGCGATCGAGAAAATCACGATCGTGCGAGATCAGCAGCAAGGCTCCGCAATAGTGTTGCAGCCACTTTTCCAGCCAGATCACCGCTTCCAGATCCAGGTGATTGGTCGGTTCATCGAGCAGTAATAAATCGGAACGACACATCAGGGCATGGGCCAGATTCAATCGCATGCGCCAGCCGCCCGAAAAGCTGGCCACCGGTTTCTCTTCTGTGCCAATGGCAAAACCCAGACCGTGCAACAGGCGTGCGGCACGGGCATGGGCGGCATATCCGTCGATGGCGGCGAAGCGTTCATGCAATGCTGCCAGCCGGATGCCGTCATGTTCGGATTCCGCCTCCTCAATCTGCTGTTGCAAGCGTGTCAGTTCGGCATCGCCCTGCATGACATAGGCAATGGCAGGTAAATCCAGAGCAGGGGTTTCCTGCTCGACATGGGCGATAACAATCCCCTTGTCCATCCGGAAGTTGCCGGCATCTTCCTCGATCTGTTGTTGTATCAGACCGAACAGGGAAGATTTGCCGCAACCGTTGGCACCGGTGATGCCCACCTTGTGGCCGGCATGAATCACCATGCTGACATCCGAAAACAACAGTTTATTACCGCGCCGGAGCGAAATGGAATCAAAATAAAGCATGCGACACTATAACCTGTACTATCTATTTTGATCATCAAGATTAAAATTCAGCAGGACGGGAGGGCGAATATGTGGGTACAGAAAACGATCAGCTTGCAGTCGAAATCCAGAGGTTTTCATCTGGTTACCGGGGAGGTGGTCAGGCAATTACCTGAACTGGCTGATTTCCGTATGGGGCTGGCACATTTCTTTATCCAGCATACCAGTGCCAGCCTGACCATCAATGAAAATGCCGATCCGGATGTGCGCAGGGATATGGAATCGCATTTCAATCATTTTGTACCTGAGCATCAGCCTTATTATGAGCATACGCTCGAAGGTTCGGATGATATGCCCGCTCATATCAAATCCAGTACGCTCGGTTGCAGCATCACCATCCCGGTTCGCAATGGCAGTCTGGCTCTCGGTACCTGGCAGGGTATTTATCTGGGGGAACACCGCAATCATGCCGGTTGCAGACGATTGATGGTGACCCTGCAGGGTGAGTGAGGTCTTGATTCGGCGCATGAAAATTGCAGTATATATTTCCGGCCACGGGTTTGGTCACCTGGCCCAGCTCGCACCTGTTTTGAATCGTATCCATGCCATCCGGCCGGAATGCCGCTTTTTGATTCGTTGCTCGCTGCCGCAGACAGAAATCAGGGCACGCCTGAATTTCGATGTTGAGATTGAAGCATCAGAAGTTGATATCGGCGTGGTGCAGAAAAATGCCATCGAGGAAGATCGTGATGCTTCCCTGATCCGGATGAAGCTCTGGGTCGAACAGATGGATGCACGGGTTGATCAGGAAATCAGGCTGTTGCGTCGCTTTAATCCGTCTCTGGTACTGTCCAATATTTCACCACTGGCTTTTCCGGTAGCCAGCGCGTTGGGGGTGCCGGGCATCGGTCTGGCGACACTGGACTGGCATACGATCTATTCCCACTGGATACCTGCTGATGATCCGTTGATCCAATCGCTGGCCGAGGCATATCGAGCATGTGATCTGTTGCTGACGCCACCCATGGCCATGGACATGCCGGTCTTTCCTGTGCAACGCCGGATTGATTTGATTGCCACGCATCCCGTTGATATTTCAAATCCGGTAGCTGGAGATCGGAGGAAAAAGGCACTGGTGCTGTTTGGCGGGTGCGCTCATCCGCCTTATGACAGTCAGGCATTGGCAAGCATGGATGACTGGTTATTTCTGATTCCGGATGCCGGAGACGCTGGGCCGGAAAACATAACAGGTATTTGCTTCGGGCCGGAAATGAGGCCGGTTGATCTCATGCCATTTGTCGACGTGGTGGTGTGCAAACCCGGCTACGGTGTGTTATCCGAATGCTGGTGTACAGCCACACCAATCGCCTGGGTTGAGCGTCCTGACTTTCCTGAATTTCCGATGTTGAAACGCTGGCTGGATACATCCATGCCGGCAGCAGGCATGAGTCGGGCCGATTTCCGGCATGGTCGCTGGCAATCGGCACTGCAGGCTGCTTTGCATCATCCCTGTTCGTTTCCATCAACATCCGCTGATGGTGCCGATGCAGCTGCCAACATTATTTTATCGCATATATCCCGGTGATGGGGGAAAGTTTACGACTGCCAATATCTTTGGTGTTGCGCTAGAATAAGCTCATGAAACAGTCCAAGGTTACCGTTTTGTCTGGCGTTTTCACCTTGTGCGTCTGTTTGGCGCCGGCCATGCCACTGCATGCCTGCGAACAGTCCGGTGACAGAGACGGCAAGGCTGTGCCATCGGCTTCCGATGCAGTGGAGAAACAGGCAATCACACTGAAGTCAGCAAAGGCGGAAGCGGTTAATCAACAGGCTGCCGTACACGAAGTCACCAAAGTCGCCAAACATTCAGTTGGTGCATCCGTAGAAAACGGAAAGACAGAGAACAAGATCGCGGTACAAAAGGAACCATCGCAGGCAACGGTTAGCCATGTGGACTACAAAGAACTGGAAGAGCGCTTGAAACATACCGATGCGATAGGCTTCTTTACCAAGCTGGCGATACGCAATGATATTGTCGACCTGGTGGACAAAATTAAACAATATCGGAAGAAATCGATGCTGAAAGCAAGAATGAAGGAAATCAGAGCCCGTTTCGATGGCCTGTTGCTGAAGATTATCGCCTTGCTGGAAGAGGATCCGGATTTGTCCCGTGATTTGTATGTGGGCAGAGAGGCGATCTGGGAGAGTTTACTGGAGGTAAAAGCATGAAACGAATTTTAATAGCTGTCATTTTATCTGTATTCATGGTGCCGGCTGCTTATGCCGTATCCACGGCTGTGGATATTGCCACGACCATCAAACTGCGCGGTTATGATTGCGGCGGCAGGGCAGTGAGCAACATCAGTGAAAGACAGGACGCCCGGGGTAACCGGATTATTCAGGCCACCTGTCCGAATGGCATTCGCTATCAGATTAATGTCTCATCCGATGGACGGATGCGGATTCGGCCTTTGAATTAGATACTCGTTCACAGGTTTTCTGCCCGTAGCGAATACCCGTGCTGTGCTCCACATGTGGCAATGCCGCGTTGCCCGTTTATTCATGTGGATTCACCAATAACTCTCCTCACGCCCTGACTACTGCCATTTGTAGCCGCATCGCTTCAGTCATACACGTGTAACATGTAAACAATTAAACGATAACGAATCAACTGTAACGAATCATTTTTGTAACGAATCATTTTGTCCTGCGACTGAATTTCAGACTGGAATGCCAGTCATGAATGCTACTCATATGAGGATGGACA